>CANHCM010000181.1 GCA_947459155.1 Bacteroidota bacterium
TACGTCCCGGAACAGCAGCAAAGCTATCGGGCAAATACAAACCCGGAGAAATTTCAGCAAACAGTATTTCATTCCCCAAATCGTCACTCAGCAACACCGTGGCTCCCGAAATCTGTGGGAAGACATTGTTATCGTTGTAGTTATTCACCCGACTCACCCTAGCGAAGCACAGGCCTTCGGTATTAATTTGCGACTCGATCACAATACGTCTGTCGCTCTCTCTTAAATCGAGATCAATTACTTTCTCGCAACCCGGTAAAACCCCAATGGTAACGGCTAAAGCGGCTAACAATTGAACGAAATATCTCATTTGAAATGGAAATTATAGGTGATAGAAGGAATCCAGCGGAACAACGATAACTGAACCGCTTCGGTGGCGTCGGGATTGGTTTCACTTTGCCTAAAGCTTATGGTAAAGGCATTCTGGCGGCCATAAGCATTGTACAAGCTAAACGACCAGCTAGATTCATAGGTGTCGGTTCGTTTGCGGTAGTACGTCGCGCTGATATCGAAGCGGTGATAAGCCGGCATGCGATATCCGTTTCGTTCTGAATAATAATTCACAATTTGCCCGTCGATTACGTACTTCCCACTCGGAAAAGTTACCGCATTACCGGTGTAGTAAACGAAATCGGCCGCAAACGACCATTTCGGATTCAACTCATACATGGCCACAATGCTGAGGTCGTGCGTTCGGTCCTGACGGGCCGGAAACCAACTGCCGTCGTTAACTTCCTCAAAGCGGCGTTCTGTTCGGGCCAGCGTGTAGCCAATCCAACCGGTGAAACGCCCCACCTTCTTACGCAACAGAAGCTCCAAACCATAGGCTCGTCCGCTGCCAAACACCAACTCACCTTCTACTTGTTGGTTGAGCAGTATGTCGGCACCATTGCGGTAATCAATCTGATTGCCCATGTGCTTGTAATACGTTTCGGCCGAAAACTCCCAGGTGTTTTCTTTGAGGTTGCGGAAATACCCTACCGACAATTGATCGCCGGTTTCGGGCCTTACATTGTTTGAGGTCGGTATCCAAATATCTGTCGGATTTCCTGAAGTAGTATTGCTCAACAAGTGTAGATTCTGCACCGTTCGGGCATAACCCGCTTTGAACGATTGCAGGCTATCGATCCGATAATTGAGCGAGGCACGCGGCTCCGGATTGAAATAGGTTTTCACAAATTCTCCGCGCTCAGCCTTATAGCTTGAAACTACATCGCCCTCTTCATCGTACGTGTAAATCGTACCGGGGCCTAAATAACTGAAGCTGCTCAGGCGTAAACCATAATCAAAGGAAAGCCGTGGGTTCATCTGCAGCACATGCTGCACATAAGCTGCATTTTCCCAGCCATAGCGCCGCTCATTGTTCAAGGCTTCCAGCAAAGCGTTTCCGCCCACTTCTCCGGGCATAAAGGTGTGATAAATCGAATTCCAACCGAATTTCAGCGTGCTGTTAGAATGGATGAAGTACTGGTAGTCCTGCTTCAAATTCCAGTCGCGAATGGTGGAGCCGATTTTCACATCAAAGTCGCTTGCACTAATGGTAATTCGGTAGTTGTAGTCGCTAAAAATGAGTGAAGTATTCGAAAACAGCTTATCAGAAAACAAGTGATTCCACCGAATCGTTGCCGTGGCATTGCCCCAGTCGAAGCGAAATTGATCGGCAAAACCAAAGTTGTCGCGGCCAAAATAGCCCGACACAAAAATTCGATTCTTGTCGTTAATTTTATAGTTGAACTTGGTGTTCAGGTCGTAGAAATAGAGCTGCGACTTCCGCAGGTTGGTGTCGCGCGAGAGCTTTAAAAACACATCGGCATAAGTTCGGCGCCCCGATACCATAAATGCGCCTTTGTCTTTTACCACCGGGCCTTCAACCGTAAGGCGCGAAGCGATATTCCCAATTCCACCGCGCACATTGTAGCGCTTTTGGTTACCATCGTTCATTTTTACGTCGAGCACCGAAGCCAGCCTTCCGCCAAACTCGGTGGGCATGGCGCCTTTGTACAAAGTGGCTTCTTTCACCGCATCGGCATTAAACACCGAGAAGAAACCCAATAGGTGAGAGGCGTTGTACACCGGAGCTTCATCCAACAAAATCAAATTCTGGTCGGCCGAGCCTCCACGCACGAAGAACCCGGTATTTCCTTCGCCCGCACTTTTCACGCCCGGCAAAAGCTGGATGGTCTTCAGCAAATCCGCTTCACCAAACAGAACCGGTATCATCTTCACTTCCTTCGCCGTGAGCTTTTCAACACCCATCGTAACGCGACTCAGGTTCTCGTCGGGCTTCTCGGCCGCAATTTCTACTTCGCCCAACTCCTTGCTGGCTGCATTTAAACTCACATTGAGCTTTTGGCTGCTTTGCAGGGTGATGGCCTTTTCGTAAGCGGTGTAGCCGGTGTACTGAACGCGGATGGTGTAATTCCCGGCGGGCATCTCCAGCGAAAAGAAACCATACGCATTGGTCACCACGCCGGTGCCGGGCTTTTCTTTTACCAACACCACGGCACCAATGAGCTCCTCGCCGGAGGCTGCATCAGTAATGGTACCGCTGATGGTGTAGCGTGGACCTTGGGCATAAACAGAAAATCCTGCAAGTATACCAAGCAGGACAAGGAATCGGGGGAGGGAAAGGGACATACTCCGGGATTTTGGACGAAGTTCCGAAAACAATTTCGGTGGCATAGGGCGGCGTGTAGAACTTTTCAAAAAAGGATAAACAAATGCTGAAAACGAAATTTTCGAAGGGTGAGTGTGTGGAGCGTAAAAAAGGCTACAAAAGTGAGAAGAATTTGGGCCCGGCTCGCCAAACTGGGCAAGAACCTACATGAATTAGCATTGAAATAAACCAATGCCGTGGAATTTGCGTTCTTTGTGCTTCAATTCCCTCCTGTGAAAAAACACGTTGCCATCCTGGGTTCTACCGGTTCTATTGGTACGCAGGCGCTTGATGTGCTGCGGGCCCACCCCGATGCCTTCGAAATCGACACCCTCATTGCCCATTCGAATGCCACCTTGCTGATTGCCCAGGCCCGCGAATTCGTCCCAGGCACCGTTGTAATTGGTCATGAATCCAGGTACTCCGAAGTTCGCGATGCCCTGGCCGACCTGCCCATTAAGGTATTTGCCGGCGAGGATGCCATCGTGCAGATGATGGAACAGGAGAGCACCGAAATTGTCTTAACGGCTTGTGTTGGATACGCCGGACTCAAACCTACCCTGGCTGCCATCGCCGCAGGCAAACACATTGCGTTGGCCAATAAAGAAACCCTGGTTGTAGCCGGCGAGCTGGTCACAGCCCTGGCCCGGGAGAAGGGCGTGAATATTTATCCGGTCGACTCCGAACACTCAGCGATTTTTCAGTGCCTCGCCGGAGAGTGGGAAAACCCTATCGAGAAAATCTATCTTACCGCATCGGGCGGACCATTTCGCGGGCGCGACAAAGCTTTTCTCAGCACCGTAAAGCGCGAGCAGGCACTCAAACACCCCAACTGGGCGATGGGGGCTAAAATCACCATCGACTCGGCCTCGCTGATGAATAAAGGCCTTGAGGTGATTGAAGCCCGCTGGTTGTTCAATCTTCGTCCCGAGCAAATTGATGTGATTGTACATCCACAAAGCATCATTCACAGCCTCGTGCAGTTTCGCGATGGCTCTATGAAGGCGCAGATGGGACTGCCCGATATGAAGCTTCCCATTCAATATGCACTGGGCTACCCGAAACGGTTGGACGCTGATTTCCCGCGCTTCAATTTCATGAATTACCCCAGCCTGAGCTTCGAGGCGCCCGACAAAGAAACATTCCGCAACCTACAGCTGGCTTACGACGCGCTTGAGAAAGGCGGAAACATGCCTTGCATCCTCAATGCCGCCAACGAGGTGGCCGTGCAGGCTTTTTTGGAAGAGCGAATTGGCTTCCTCGCGCTAAGCGAAACCGTCGAATTCACCATGCAGCATTGCAGTTTCCTGCAAAAACCGACTTACGACGATTACGTGCAAACTGATGCAGAAGCCCGCCGAATCGCCGAAGAATTCTGCCGTCAGCCCGCCCATCAGGCTTAGCCGTCTAATCCAATTGCCTACTTTTGCCCCGTAAATTTTGTCCATGGACGTTCTCATTATCATTGCTCAGCTGATCCTGAGCCTTTCTATACTGGTTATTTTGCATGAATTGGGACACTTTGTTCCGGCACGCCTATTCAAAACGCGGGTAGAAAAATTCTATCTCTTCTTCGATCCATGGTTTTCCCTGTTCAAGGTGAAAAAAGGTGATACGGAGTACGGAATTGGCTGGCTTCCCTTGGGCGGCTACGTAAAAATTTCGGGCATGGTCGACGAGTCGATGGACAAAGAGCAAATGGCTCAGCCGCCACAGCCCTGGGAGTTCCGTTCTAAGCCGGCCTGGCAGCGACTCATTATCATGGTGGGTGGCGTTACTGTTAACCTCATTCTCGGTATGCTCCTTTACGCCATGGTGCTTTTCGTGTGGGGCAAAGAAGTGTTGCCCATCAAAAATGCCGAAAACGGAATTATGGTGGGCGATAGCCTCGCGTATGCCGCTGGTTTTCGCAGTGGCGATAAACTGCTTGAAGTCAACGGAAAAAAGCCTTACACCTTCCAGGAAGCCAATTTGGCCTTGTTGCTCGACAATCCAACCTTCGTAAAAGTAATGCGCGAAGGTCAGGAAGTGAGCATTCCCATTGCGCCCGACTTTGCCGAAAAAGTGATCGATCAGCGCGAGCCTAAATTGTTTTTCCCTGCATTTCCGGCCATTGTAAAGCAGATCGACGATACTGCAACCAATTTCAAAGCCGGCCTGCGCAACAACGACCGTATTCTGGCGGTGGCCGAGACCAGCACTCCCTGGTTCGCCGATTTGCAAACCGAGCTGAAGAAAAACAAGGGGAAAAGCACGGCAGTTCAAGTGTTGCGCGGCACAGACACCCTCAGCCTGAATCTACAAATTTCGCCTGAAGGCCTGATTGGCTTCATGCCTTACCCGCCCGACCATTACATCAAGACCGAAACCCAAACGTATGGCTTTTTGGCCGCATTTCCGGCCGGTATAAACGAAGGGCTCGAGACGCTCAACAACTACGTAAAGCAGTTTAAACTCGTGTTTACCCCGGCAGGCGCCAAGCAGGTGGGAGGTTTCGCGGCCATCGCCAAGCAGTTCGACAAAGATTGGGATTGGCGCCAGTTCTGGGCCTTTACCGCCTTTTTGTCGATCGTTTTGGCCTTCATGAACATCCTGCCTATACCGGCCCTCGACGGCGGCCATGTCGTGTTTCTACTCTGGGAGATGATCACCGGCCGCAAGCCCAGCGAGAAGGTGCTCGAAAAGGCCCAGCTCATAGGTATGGTACTCTTGCTCAGCCTTTTGGTGTATGCCAACGGAAACGACTTGTACAAGTGGTTGTTCAAGTAGCCACCGAAATTCAGGCGAACAATACTGACTTAAAATGGCAGTCTGGCCGCTGCCCCCGGTTGCTCTTGATGCGTTTTTGGGCGCATGCCTCGCTCGGCTTCACGTTATACTGAGGCTTCCTCGCCGGGCACCGCGTGTTTCGCTGCTACTCCTTGTAGGGCGGCTACGCGCCGCCCCTACAAGGGGTATTCGCTGCACCCGCTTGCGCGAAACCGAAACCGCTCCCAAGCCCCCGACTAAACTCACGCTCTCTTCGCTCTCACACTCACTCTGTATTTAAGCTGTACCCGCTTGCGCGAAACCGAAACGAAACCGCTTCCAAGCCCCCGACTAAACTCACGCTCACGCTCTCTTCGCTCTCACACTCACTCTCACTCTGTATTTAAGCTGCACCCGCTTGCGCGAGTTTTTCAATGATTTAGGGGTTTTATCAACAATTCAATTGTCGATTTCCTGCAATCTCTCTTACTGTCAAGGCAATACACAAAATAGGTATTGA
>CANHCM010000182.1 GCA_947459155.1 Bacteroidota bacterium
ACGGGCGCGAAATCGCGTCGTTCCAGTCAGCGCTTCGCAGCAATACCAAACTGGTGTTCATCGAGAGTCCCAATTCTATGACCTTCGAAATGCAGGACATTGCTGCGGTGGCTGCGTTTGCCAGGGCCAACAAGCTCCTGAGCATTATCGACAACAGCTATTCTTCGCCCTTGTTTCAGCAGCCGCACACCCTGGGCATTGATCTCGTGGTGCATTCGGCTACCAAGTTTTTAAACGGACATTCTGACGTGGTGGCCGGCGTGATTTGCGGCTCTAAGGAGCACATTTCCAAGCTCTTTGCACAGGAGTGGATGACCTTAGGGCCTTCCATTTCGCCGCACGATGCCTGGTTGCTCATTCGGGGTTTGCGCACTTTGGAGCTGCGGGCCAATCGTTCGGCCGATGCTGCCGAATGGATTATTCCCCGGCTTGAGGAACACCCTAAAATAGAGCAGGTTTATTGGCCTTTCTCCAGTCAAAATCCGCAGCGGGAGCTGGCCAAACAACAGATGAAGCGCTGCGCCGGCATGTTTAGCATTGCCATTAAAACCGATAGCCCTGAAGGCGTGGAGCGCTTCTGCGACAGCCTCAAGCATTTTCTATTGGCCTGTTCCTGGGGCGGTTACGAGTCATTAGCCTTTCCTGTTTGTGGCCAGTCGCAGTCGGTTTCCTACACCAACTCGCCGGTGCCCTGGAACCTGGTGCGCATTTACCTGGGTATCGAAGATCCGGCGCTGTTGC
Source organism: Bacteroidota bacterium (assembly GCA_947459155.1). GTDB lineage: Bacteria > Bacteroidota > Bacteroidia > M30B66 > M30B66 > CAMCXT01. Next base: position 742 of record CANHCM010000182.1, read on the forward strand.
TCGACGATTTACTGCAGGCGCTGGAGAAGGTGTAGATGGGGAGAATGAGGGCCGCATGCGGAATTTCTGAGCTTCCTTTTTGGGGCGGCTGAACCGGGCTTTTCGCTGCTACTCCTCGCCGGCAACTTTCGCACGCTCAGGGCGCCGGCTGCGGGGTATTCGCTTCAATCCCTGCCGCTGGTTGGTGAGGTAGAATTTATTAGATAAACAAATGGAGGTTTAAATTGGGAGCTTTTTAATCATTGTTATTGTATTGATATTTGAGTCTGTACGTTTTGCATCATCAATGTCAAGAAGCCCTGCCAATGCAGAGAATACATTCCACCAGAAAGATTATCCCATTGCACTTCGGCGTTATATTTTGCCTTGATATATTTCTTGAATGCTAAAACCGTAAGGTTTAATGCGCTCATCGATGTGTTCTTTGTGCTTCCAGTAAGGATCAGCCGGTACAGTTGCCACAATCTGCTGCAAAAGTGCGTTATCTTCAACACTTAGTGGCTGTGTCCCCTTAACTTTCTTTTGTAGCTCAGCCGCTCTGATAAACCAATCATCGTCAACATACCACGAAAGAAGCGCTTCCAAATCAACAAGTTTAGAATAATAAGATCGTTCACAATTTTTGTCAATCAATACATCTAATAAATGCTCAATAATATGGTGCCTTATTTTCTCCTTTTGATAAGGGAGGGTAGATAATCTTTTTAACCCGAATGCTGTAATGTAATTCTGTTCCAATGAAGCTGAAAACTCTCGGACAATCAATTCGCTTTCAACCTTGTCTTGAAACGACCTATTAGAATTCCGAATCGCTTGCTCCAATGTAAGTGGGAACTTGCGCTCTCCCTCGTTAAAAAACTCAACCGTAGAATTATTTCTCGGAGAATTTACTGCTGAACTTGTTGATGAATTATTTGAAGCTTTGCCATTGGTCGAAGTTGTTGAACCAGACTGGCTAGAATTGCTATTTGGATTATATGTGGTTCTTGAACCACTAGACAAGGTACTTGGCGAATTGTCACAATAGATATAAATATAGAACAAGATAATCAGAGTAATTAAAAAAAACGCCATAGGGAAAGTCCTTAAGTGAAACAAGATTAGGAACTAAAGATATAGTAAAGTTAAAAATTCACCTGCAAAGACATGAGGGACAATTGTAAAAATCTACACAAAGCAATTCTTCTGAATCTTGTCAAGCCAAAAGGAAACATTTATTAACTAAACAAATGCTACCTGGGCAATTCTTTTAGCAAAAGAAATTTTTTGGCTTATTTTTAATGGGCATTCTAAGTTTCTGCCTCCTATTTTTAATGCCTTCATCAAACTACTTTTTTATTTCTGTGATACAATATTAATGGAAGTTGAAGTGGTTAATTACAATATTTCTTAATCATATCGTCCGCTTTTTCGAACCCCAGATTTCTAGCTTTACTAAAATCTAAACACCCCCCATCTTTCTCCCCCAATAAAATCTTAGAAATACCTCTATTTGCATACGCCTTTGCATAATTTGGATTAATCTCTATTACTTTGTTAAAGTCAGCAATAGCTTTTTGGGGTTCATAAATTTTATTCTTACAAATACCTTTGTTCAAATAGGCCGCTGAATAATATGGATCAATTTCTGTTGCCTTATCATAATCAGAAATGGCTCCGCTGTAATCCTTCAAATTTTCCTTACTTACCGCTCTATTATAATAAGCCTTTGCAAAATTTGCATCAAGCTTGATTGCTTCATCGAAGTCAGCAATTGACCCATAATAATCCTTTAATTTTTCCTTAACAACACCTCTATTTACATAAGCCCATAAATAATTTGGATTAAGCTCGATTGCTTTATTAAAATCCATCATTGACCCTTGGTAATCCTCTATGTGAGTTTTGGAAAGACCTCTGTTATAATAAGCTTCTGGGTCCTTTGGATCAAGCTTAATTGCTTTATCATAATCAGCAATAGCTCCAATGTAATCCTTTAATTTCCCCTTACTTACTGCTCTGTTATAAAAAGCTTCAGCTAAATTGGGATTAAGCGCGATTGCTTTATTTAAATCATCAATAGCTCCGTTGTAATCATTTATTTCAATTTTGGAAAGGCCTCTGTTAAAATAAGCCTCTACTAAAATTGGATCAAGTTCTGTGGCCTTATCATAATCAGCAATAGCTCCGCTGTAATCTTTTAAATTTTCCTTACTTACCGCTCTATTATAATAAGCCTTTGCAAAATTTGCATCAAGCTTGATTGCTTTATCGAAGTCAGCAATTGACCCATTATAATCCTCCTGTTTAGCTTTTTCAATGGCTCTGTAAAAATATTCTTGTGCTGTCTGGCTGTAAGCAGTAATTCTAAGAGTAACGAGCATTAGCAGTATCGTTTTTTTCATTTTATTCTGTTATGCACTACAAAATTACTCGGTTTTTTGTATCAGCACAACTTTTAATTAATCCGACTTCATGGTTGGAGGCTTTATTGTCCAAATCTACTCTCCAGTTGCCGCTGTTTGCAAAACCATTACGCAATAGTTTAGGTTTAATGTTGGTTCTCCGCACCTTATCGCGGGGAGCGTATAACATTTCGGATAGTTCCAATAAAAAGTGACAGTGCGTTTATATCAAATAAGCCCGCCTTTCAACACGAAAAACTCAGCGCCAGCGGGTGCAGCGGATACCACGCAATACAGAGTGAGTGTGAGAGCGAGAGTGAGGAAGGCTCTATTCTGAGGTGTATGAGCAATACAGAGTGAGTGTGAGAGCGAGAGTGAGGACGGCTCTATTCTAAGGTGTATGTGCGAAACAGAGTGGGTGTGAGAGCGAGGGCGGCTCTGTTTTGCGGAGTATGAGCGAAACACGCGGTGCCCGGCGAGGTAGCCTCAGTAAACCGAAGGGCCGAGCGAGGCAGGCGCCCAAAAGAAAACTACCACGAAAAATCTCCAACCATTGTTCGCGTTGGAATTGGGCTACTTTTCGTTTCGGTCAGCTGGATTTTCGACGACGCCGTTGAAGAGGATGGCGCCGCTTTGGGTGTCGCGGATGATGAAGTAAAACGGGCGGTTGGCGTAAAATATAGCGGGCATTTCTTCGCGGTGCATCGCCGAGGTGGTCATCATGGTAACTACGGTAACGGCGGCGGCTTCGGTGCCCGACTCTTCCACATCGATTACGGCTTTTTGCAATACGGCGCTAATAAACAGGGGCTCTTCGGCCATGGCCGAAAAATCGGCGCCTTCGAACGCGCGTTTCATGCCCATTGCCATAAGTGGCGTTTTGAGTTCGTGGGTGTTTTCGAAGCGGAATTTGGGAAAGCTGATTTCCACTTTTTGCGAAATCATTTGGCTTCGGATTTTTTGCAGGCCTCCATTGTTGAGCTTCTCGAGCATTTGTGAAACCGAAAATCCGGCGGCGGGCATATACAGCTCCATCACCATTCGTCCGTCGGAATAGGGCATTTCGATGGCTTCGATGTTTTCAAGGCTGCCATATTTAACCCTTGCGCTTTGGTGCATCATTCGGCAATCGACGGGCTTTGTGCCCTGGGTGTAAAAGGCCTCGGTGGTGGTGCGCGAGGTATCGAAGGTGTTTCGCCACTTCGCCTTGAAGTACAAGGCATTGGTGAGAATTAGCCTCACATCGGGACTGATGCTTCCGGGTTTAAGCACTTCTTTGATGAGCCCGCGGGTTTTCTTGTCGGCCCAAGCATTGATGGGCGCTTCGCTGGTGAGTGGGAAAACAGAGGCCTCAAATTTTTGCTGCATCAAAGCCTGGTAGGCGGGCTTGAGCCGGGTTCGGTTCCACAGCGCGTTGGCCACACTGAGCTGTGTTTTGTCGTTTTCGCTTCCGAAGCGGTTTAGGCTTTGTTGCAAGCGACTGAAAAAGGTGTAGGTAGAGGTGTCGTTGTAGTGCATCACCTGCTCCATCTCGCGACGGGTTTCGCCCCTCGAACCGGCGTACACCATGGCCAGGGCTGCAGATAAGCTAAGTGGCGAACAAAAGAGGTTTTTTCCGGGCTTGTAGAGTGCGTTGCTGAGTTCGAGGCTATGGCGATTGAGGCCTTCGAGGTTTTTGTCGACCTGAGCATTGAGGCTGCCGCTGAGTAGAATCAACGAGAAAAAGATACGTTTCATAAGATAGAATAACCGGCGGGCTTATGCGGGGAAAGATTTGGGGTTCAATGGACGCCGAAAAACTACGCAAGGTATTCGCGAACCGCTTTGCGGATGGTGTCTTTGATCGATTCCCAGGTAAGGCCGCGGAGGCAATCAGGATCAGAACTTAAATCGGCATCTGCAAAATAGGTTATTGTTTGTGGGATTGAAATCAAGAGCATTTGATTCGGAAACTTTTCTGTATGCCAATCGATGATTTTCTCCAAACCATATTGCTGAAGCAATAAAGCCAAATCCCAAAAGTCTTTTTTCTTACCCCGGCCAAGAATCGCCTGAATCTTCATAGCCGCGATGTCCTCATCGGCGTAAAATGAGATTCCATCAATCACCTCTGACGGTCTTATTTGAGGATGCGGATAATAGATCGCATCAACCTTCACATTTCGAATGGTACAAAACAAGGACTTCTTAAATCCTGTTTCCTGATGGATAAAATCTGCGTCATAAGTGCTTACGAGTTTATCTATCAATTGCTGGCGATCGAATGCCCTGTTACAGAACAAATCGAGGTCTTCGGAAAAACGATGGCCATATCGCAATGCCAAAGCAGTTCCGCCAACCAAAGAAAAGCTTTGAAGCTCTTCGATGGCAACAAGCTCTTTTAATAAGGCCAAAGTCCCGGGTAAGACTGCTTTGTTTTGTAGCATCTGAATTCGGTTATTGGTTCTTCAACAATTGACTCAACTAATCCCCATTTGTGTTCAGGAATATATTTGGCCTTCAGTAGTGCAGTCTTGACCTTTTCATCACCATAAAAGCGGCGCACCTGACGAATATCGTCCACATCGCCGCGCTCAAAAACACGCTCAATGATGAAATTGGCGTACTTCTCATAATCGAGCTCTTCGAAGCGAATGTCCCAGAAAATGCGTGGATTAAGTTCGGGTTTGGTGGGCTTTGACATTCGTACGAAGTTAGCGTAAAAGGGCTTACATTGGTCGCAAACAAG
>CANHCM010000183.1 GCA_947459155.1 Bacteroidota bacterium
TAAAATGTTCCCCAAAAAGCAGTTGGGTAATCATTTCGCTCTTGTCGGAAGGTTCTGCTCTGCCCGGAACTACGCTGAGATTACAAATGCCGTATGACGTTTCCATAGCCCGAAAAATAGGGAGAAGGCCAAAGCCCTCTCCCGGTTCAGATTAAATTTTCTCCACAACAATTGCCGAGGCACCTCCACCGCCATTGCAAAGCGAGGCTACACCGTATTTACTGTTGTTTTGTTCCAACACATTGAGCAGGGTTACGATGATTCTCGAACCTGAATTGCCCAGTGGGTGACCAAGCGCTACGGCGCCGCCATTCACGTTTACCACCGCCGGATTCAGATCGAGCAGCTGGTTGTTGGCAATGGCCACTACCGAAAATGCCTCATTGATTTCGTAATAACCAATATCATTTTTGCTCAAACCTGCGTTGGCAATGGCTTTTGGAACAGCTTTAGAAGGCGTTGTAGTGAACCATTCCGGAGCTTGCTGAGCATCCGCAAAGCCACGAATAACGCCAATCGGCTTAAGATTCAGTTCCTGAGCCTTTTTGGCACTCATAAGCACCAATGCACTGGCACCATCGTTTAGCGTGGAGGCGTTGGCGGCCGTTACCGTTCCATCCTTCTCAAACACAGGGGCAAGCGTTGGAACCTTGTCGAACTTGATGTTGCGGTACTCTTCATCTTCCGAAACCACTATCGGATCGCCTTTGCGCTGCGGAATGCTTACCGCTGCAATCTCGTTCCGAAATTTACCGGCCTCTGCTGCTGCTGCCGAACGTTTGTACGACTCGATGGCGTAAGCATCCTGCATCTCACGACTAATCTGATATTCGCGGGCGCAAAGCTCAGCCGCGTTGCCCATGTGGTAGTTTTTGTACACGTCCCAAAGGCCATCGCGAATCAGTCCATCAATCAACTGTCCATGCCCTAAACGATAGCCATTGCGGGCTTTATCGAGGTAATAAGGAATATTGCTCATGCTTTCCATGCCGCCGGCAACCACCACATCGTTGGCACCCGATTGAATGGTTTGAGCTCCAAGCATCACAGCTTTCATCGCCGATGCGCACACTTTATTAATCGTTGTTGAAGGAATAGTCTGTGGCAATCCCGCGTAAACAGCGGCTTGTGTAGCCGGTGCCTGACCCAAATTGGCCGAGATCACATTGCCCATAAACACTTCCTGAACCAACTCTGGCGATATACCTGCCTTTTCAACGGCCGCCTTGATGGCCGCAGCGCCTAACTGTGTAGCACTCACAGCGGCCAAAGAGCCATTCATGCTTCCAATAGGAGTACGAACAGCCGAAACAATAACAACTTCTTGCATGATTTTGGGAGTTTTTTTGCGCTGCAAACCTACCAAATATTTCGTGTTACTCAGTACATGGTTTGTTTTGCCGCCACGGCGGATGACCGGACGCTTTTCCTTAAGAACAGCAATTACAACTTATTCAAATAATAGCTAAGTGCTCCGGAAGGACATTTATCGATGGCCTGTTTTATTTTTTCGGTTGTGCTGGCTTCCGGCTTAATCCAGGGCTTCTCCTGAGGTTGAAATACGTCTGGATTGTTGCGAACGCAAAGGCCCGAATGAATGCATTTTCCCGATTGCCAAACAATGGTCACTTCCCCATTGCTGTATTCTTTTTTGATGTTGTTTTTGTCCATGGTAAATTGAATTAAAGTACGTCTCGTATTTCGGGAGATTTTTGAAATACACTGTTGGCAAATGGGCAGAGAGGAATGATTTTGATGCCTTTTTGCCGGGCAAATTCCACAGATTTCATCACCATTTGTTTTCCGGCATTTTTGCCGCGTAGCACTGGATCAACGGCTGTGTGGTCAATAATAATTCGGTCTGTTCCTGCCCAGGTATATGTCATTTCTGCCGCTTGATGGCCATTTTCCAGGATGTAAAATTTCCCTTTCTGACCATCGTCTTCATGAAGTATTTCCATTATTTATGGTTAAAATCTTCTTTACTTGATTTTAATTGATTTTCCGAAAAGAACTTCTGTAACTCGGCAAACATATAATCGCAGTCATCAACAGGCTCTATTGTTAATTCGCTGTATACCAGCCTATGGCAGTCAAAGCAAATCTCAACATACTCGATGAGTTTGTTTTTGTCATCAAAAAACAGAATCGCATTGTGCGGATAGTAGCATCCAGCCCGCGACTTCGATGTCGTGCTATATCTTGCGCAGTTATTGTAGAGAATATCACTCAGCTTTTTTTGATTCGTTGAATCCAGCTCAAGAAATTGAAAAACCTTCTGTGTAACGAGCGTGTCGTTGACGATGGGCATCCGATACAATTCGGTCTTTGATAGATCATTGGACTTCGAGGAGCTTTCGTTTCTTTCATACCCTTTACCAACCATCATTTCCGGTTCAAACGATACCAATTGAATTGATGCGGTTCGGTTAAAGGGATAAAATGATTTTCTTTTTGAAACATCGTAAAGTGTAAAGTCCAGTTTTATCTCGTCTTGTATTCCTGGCGGTGGTGGCGGTAAATTAGAATGTGTTGTTTGTCCAGTTAAATTATTGAATAACAGCAATCCAATAGCTAAAATTCCTGATTTCCATAAATTCATCAGGGATTTTTTAAAATTAAAAACCGATACATTTTTAATTCGCTTCATATGTATTGCTTTTTCCGATCAATATATTGGATGCGCTTCATCAAATGTAATCAATCTGAGTTAATCCTCATGAACTATTGAGCGCATAATTAGGGGTTGTAAATAAACTCGATAAATTATACTTTGCTCTTCCTCTCTTGTTGATTTCTTTTGTCAGGATTTGTATTTTTTCCTTGATAAACCGGATTAAAAGAGCGAAGGGAATCCCGCAGCTTTCCCCTTCCCGGTGTAAAGTTCGACTCTACCTCAATACCTATGACCCACTTCCATTTTTTGAAATGAACAAGACTGTGAATAAGCCTGTGAAAAAATGCTGAATAAATTGCTAATCCATTTGAAATTAAGTATTTCAGGAATAGACTGCATTTTTATTAGAATGTTTGATGGCATTCTGAAACATGCATTGCTTGACGTTGAATGGAGATTTTTAATCGTATTCATGATTATCGCATTTATTTCAGATTCGATAAGATTATCCACAATCATGAATACTAAGCGCTCACTGTAGATTAAGTTTACATGGACATCGGCACTATAGAAGAACGCGAAAAAGTTTAGGTGTTTCGATCACCCATCAAACATCAATTATCGGTACATTACCACCCTTATTTGCATTGAAATCTATGATTCCCCATCCATTTCCATGGTGCAATGGTGCCTATTTGACCCGGTTGCGTACGCCTGAATTGCCTGTTTACGACAAGTACTCGGGAACCTTGCTGGCGAGTGTTCCGCAAAGCACTTCTGCAGAGCACGATCAGTTCATCCACGCCGCACTTACGGGCATGCAGCACCTTGCGCAGATCGATGTCCAAGCCCGGGCCGATATCTTCCTGAAGGTGGCCGATAAGTTGAGCGCTCAAAAGGAGTTTTATGCTTCACTCATTGTTGCTGAGGCCGGTAAGCCCCTGCAATTGGCCAGGGTTGAAGTCGACCGCTGTGTTGCCACCTTAAAAGCCGGAGCACGCGAGGTGATGTGGCCGCAGGAAGAGGTCATTCCCATCGATTTCGGGCGGGGTAGCGGTAAGCGGGCATTTACTGCGCGTTTTCCCGCCGGACCGGTTCTCGCTTTTAGTCCTTTTAATTTCCCATTAAATCTGGCTCTGCACAAGGTAGTACCTGCCTTGGCTGCGGGCTGTAGCATAGTGTTGAAGGCGCCGCCTCAGTCGCCCTTGAGCATGCTGTCGTTGGCGGCATTGTTTGCAGAGGCAGGACTTCCACCCGGCGCCTTGAATGTGACGGTTTGTAGCAATGAGGTGGCTTTACAGCTACTCATGGATGAGCGCTTCGCCGTGTTTTCCTTCACCGGTTCCGATCAGGTAGGGTGGATGCTTAAGTCGAAAGCCGGAAAGAAACGCTGCATTCTGGAGCTGGGGGGCAATGCCGCAGCGATTGTAGATGAAACTTCGGATTTAGCTGACGCTGCTCGACAGATCGCCTATTCAGCATTTATGTATGCCGGCCAGGTCTGCATCTCCACACAACGAATTTATGTGGTCGAAGAGGTTGCCGATGCCTTTCGGGATTTGTTGCTTTCCGAAACGGCGAAAATCCGCAGTGGGAATCCAGCGGAGGATTATACACTTAACGGCCCACTCATCTCGGCCGAAGCCTTGCGAAGGATCGAGCAACACCTTGCCGAAGCCATCCGCGGAGGGGCGCAGGTGCTGTCGGGTTCGCGGGCCTTACAGTTCGAGGCGAATCTTTACGCGCCTACATTGTTGACCAACACCACCCCTGAAATGTCGGTAAATCGCGACGAAGTTTTCGGGCCTGTTGCCACATTGGAAGTCTGCCGCAATGCAGCCCATGCCATCGAGCTGGCTGGCAATTCGCGCTATGGCCTTCAATGCGGGTATTTCAGCCAACATCTCGGACGAATTAAATCGGCATTTAATCACCTGCGTACAGGCAGTTTGATTGTGAATGCCGCACCGGGCTTCCGCATGGATCACATGCCTTATGGTGGCTTGGGCGATTCGGGAATAGGCTTAGAAGGTATTCGTTATGCTATGCAGGAAATGACAGAAACCCGTTTGCTCGTATTTTAATTTCACTTAACCCCTTATTTTGCCTTCAACTCCGGAGTTTTCCACCGCCCATCCACACACTTATTCACCGACCTGTTCATTTCAAAAAATGAGGCTCGGTCGGGGGAATTGACCTGAGTCCGAACTTTGAGCCGGGAAGGGGAAAGCTGCGGGATTCCCTTCGACCATTCCGCCCGGATTGTCAAGGGAAAAATGCAGGTTTCGGGATGATTTCATCAACAACAATTGCGGTTTTGGGTATAAGATTTCGCATTTAATTGTGCGCTTTTAATTTAAATGGAAGGATTTAAGCCTCGAGGCGTTTTTGGCTGCTACCAGGATTTATTCATCTGTATTTATCGCATAACGGGCCGGCCAATAAAGCTTTAATCTTTACGATATCCGCAACTCCGGAGTTTTCCACCGCCCATCCACACACTTATTCACCGACCTGTTCATTTCAGAAAATGAGGCTTGGTCGGGGGAATTGACCTGAGTCCGAACTTTGAGCCGGGAAGGGGAAAGCTGTGGGATTCCCTTCGACCATTCCGCCCGGATTGTCAAGGGAAAAATGCAGGTTTCGAAATGTTTTCATCAACAGTGCTTACAAAGTTTGGTTGAAATAATTTCCATACTTTAAATGACCAAGCTTAACTGTGCAGAACAGCGCTTCGGTGGGAATTTATATTGAATCTAACCCGGGATTTTTTCTGTTGATGGATGGTTTTGAAAATTTTGAGAGCAGCTCACTTTATTAAGAGGCTTAGCGTGTATTTATGATTTGAAATGCGAGACACTTAGGTGAAATTGAAAATCACTGAATGTTTATTTTAGTTATCATTCTTTTTAATTGACCTATGATGAATACCAATGATTTACATCAACGTGACGTCAATTAGGCATTTAGAGAGACACAATAAATTATCTCTCCAACCCAAAAAAAACAATGGAAGCCAATCCGTTTAACGAGCAGCGTAATTAGCGTTTTATGAATTTCTGCATTTCGCTGGAATTGTCACTAACAAAATGCACATAATAAATGCCTTTAGCCAAATGCGAAACATCTATCATGCTGCCATGAGGTTCGATAGTGCCTTTCATTATACAATGCCCTGA
>CANHCM010000184.1 GCA_947459155.1 Bacteroidota bacterium
AATGAGTCAGACACCGTATCTATCACAATTACCGTCTTGAACTCTACCAGTAGCAACCTTCCAAACCTGGAAGCATGCGCTGGAAATGAAGTACTCTTGGGGCCAAACGGTTTCACTGAGCCTTATTACAGCTTCAGTTGGAGCCCCTCAACAGGCCTGAGTGATCCCAATATCAGAAAACCCTCAGTTTTGGTCAACGAAAACGCAACCTATCAGCTTATCGTAAGCGCAGGAAGCTGCAACGATACATTGGTTCAACAAGTTGTGGTGTCAACTGGCGAATTCACAAGCCTTCCTCCACAGGCAGCCTGCGAAGATGAGGAAATCCAGATTGGACTCTCAAGCCCCATTGCTGGTGCTACCTACAGCTGGGAGCCAGCCACAGGCTTGAATAATCCCAACATTTTCAATCCAGAACTCACCGTTAGCGAAGATGCCGAATACCTCTTACTGGCTCAGCTTCCCGAAGGCTGCGTGGATACCTTTTCGGTGCAAATTGACGCCCTCCGCGATACAATAGATGCCGGTCCAACTGTAAATGCCTGCTCGGGAGAGCCAGCCACAATTGGCTTACCCGGAAACACGAATGCCTACAGCTATGTGTGGAGCCCGGCTTCCGGTCTTGCAGATCCAAACCAGCCGCAAACCACAGCCAATATTGATGAAACCACCACATATCTATTAACCCGAACTCCACTGGCCGGTACCGAAGGCTGCGTGGCGAACGATACCTTGAGCGTGGTGATTGTTCCCAAACCCCTGGCACTCTTTGGTTCTCAAGTCTTTGCCAACTGCCTCGGCGTTTCGGTGCAGTTCAGCGATTCGAGCGAGAACTTCCAAACCCTTCGCTGGGAGTTTAGTACCGGCGAAACCAGCAATATCGACAATCCATTGATCGTGTTTCCCTACAACGACACGCTAAAGGTGAACTTGTATGCCGAAAATGGGGAATGCCGCGACACCATGAGTTATTCGGAATTCATCAAAGGGCTAAAGGATTATTTTAACGAGAACAATTCCAACGCTTTTTCGCCCAATGGCGATGGCCTCAACGATTGCTTTAGTCCAGCCTTACAAAACTTACCGGAGCCCTTTGGAAGCACATTTTTGGAATGCAGCGACCTTATTGTTTACGACCGTTGGGGCTTAAAGATTTTCGACAGTGCAATGCAAGGCGGCCTTTCATGCTGGAATGGTAACAACCAGGGCGGCGAAGAGATGCCCGAGGGCGTTTACTTTTACACCTATCAGTTTGATGGGGAAGAACAAGCCGGAATTGTGCACCTGCGAAGAGAAAAGTAAAGCATGGATAAATCGCGGCTACTGGGCCAATACCAGCCTGAAGCCATTCAGGATTTTCGCGCGGTTCCGCGGAATTTGGCCGATGAAGCCGGCTATTTCTTGGAAATCCAAACCCTGAACGCCTTTGAACGGATGTTTACCGCGGCTCAATCGGCCGGGGTGAATCTCCGGATTGTTTCTGCCATCCGCTCGTTTGAGCGACAAAAAACCATTTGGGAAAACAAGTGGTATGGACGAACCCTGACCAATGGGATTAACTTGGCTGAAGCGCATTTCAGCGATACCGAAAAGGCCGAGCGGATTTTATTGTATAGCGCCATGCCGGGCACTTCGAGGCATCATTGGGGCAGCGATTTCGACTTGAATTCAGTAGAGCCGGAGTATTTTCAAAGCCCGGAAGGCTTGTCCGTATTAAGCTGGCTTGAAAACCACGCCCGGGAATTCGGATTTGCCCGACCATACACGCCCAAAAACTCCACAAGACCCGATGGTTATGAAGATGAGCCCTGGCATTGGTCGTACCTTCCGGTTTCTATTCCGATGTTGGAACAATACCTTAAACTCATCAATTACAGCGATTTACAAGGATTTGCAGGAGCCTCACTAGCAGCCTCGTTGCGTATCATTCCGCGCTTTGTGGCCGGGCTATCGCCGGATTGCCTCGCGGCCACCCTTTGAGTTTGGAGAATCATCGTAATTTCGCAGCATGTTACGATTAAAACATGCGACCGACCCGCGCTGGGCCGACCTGGTGGGTAAAGACATCGAAGAAGTACTGACCGACCACGCGTATTGTGAGCAAAAGGCTGCCTCAACTGCCATCTCCATGATTGTAAAGTTTCCTGAATACCCCGAATTGGTGCAGGAAATGTCGTTGCTCGCACAAGAAGAAATGGACCACTTTAAACGGGTTCACGACATTATTGTAGCCCGTAACCTGAAGCTGGGCCGGGAACGGAAGGATGAATATGTGCACGAATTATTGGGCTTCCTGAAAAAAGATGGCAGTCGTATTGTGCAACTTGTTGAACGCCTGTTGTTTGCGGCCATGATTGAAGCCCGTTCCTGCGAGCGCTTTCGGGTACTGAGCGAGCATATCGAAGATTTGGAATTGGCCGCATTTTACCGTGAGTTAATGGCCTCAGAAGCTGGACATTACCGAATGTTTTTACAATTGGCCCGAAAGTTCGGAAAACCCGAAGGCCTCGACGTAGACGCTCGCTGGGCAGAGTTCCTGGCTTTTGAGGCTGAGATGATTCAGCGTTTCGAGAAAAGCGCACGCATTCACGGGTAAACGACGCAAAGTGTCGTACCGACAATTTATTTTTCCGGGTTCTGAAATGATCCGGACATTCCCTTTATTTTAGTCGCTTAGCCGTTTACCTATGAAAAATGTTGTAAGCACTTTTTTGCTGTTGCTTTCCCTCGGCCTTTCGGCTCAAAAGCCGGGAAAGAATACCATAACCCGCATTGATCCCGCATTTTGGTGGGCCGGAATGAAAAATCCGAACCTCGAATTGCTGGTACATCATCCAGAAATTGGAGGCGCACAGGTTAGCCTGAATTATCCGGGAGTGCGCATTGCAGGGGTTGAGCCGGCTAAAAACAAAGACTTCCTTTACCTTAAATTGGTCATCGATGCCCGTGTGCAGCCTGGCACCTTCCCGATCACCTTCAAGCTGGGCAAGAAAACCTTCGAATACCCATACGAACTGAAAGTCCGGAAATCGCCCGAGAATGCCTCGAGCCGAGGCGTAAGGCCATCCGACTTTATCTACCTGATTATGCCCGATCGTTTTTCCAATGGCGATCCAACAAACGATATCGTAAAGGGTACTCATGAGCCCAGCATCAACCGCGATTCGATGTACTGGAGGCATGGCGGCGACCTCCAGGGTGTCATCAATAAATTAGATTATCTCAACGACTTGGGCATAACGGCCATCTGGCTAAACCCCGTACAGGAAAACAACCAGCCCAAGGCCTCTTATCACGGGTATGCCATCACCGACCATTACAAAATTGACTCGCGCCTAGGCAACAACGAACTGTACCTGAAATTGAGCGAAGAAGCCCACCGCAAAGGCATGAAGGTGGTGATGGACATTGTACCCAACCACATTGGTGATAAACATTGGCTTTTCAAGAGCTTACCCGACAGCAACTGGGTAAACTGGTGGCCTAAGTTTACCCGCACCAATTATCGCGCTCCACTCCTACTCGACCCTTATGCCTCGCAAAAAGAAATCGATTTGTTTGCCCGGGGTTGGTTTGATACCCACATGCCCGACCTCAACCAGCGCGACCCGCATCTGGCGAAGTATTTAACGCAAAGCTACATTTGGTGGGCAGAATATGCGGGTGTGGATGACTTCAGGATTGACACCTATTCTTATCCCGACCAGGAATACATGGCTCAAATGGCCGCCGACATTCTACTGGAATACCCGGGAATGAATATGTTTGGCGAGATTTGGGAACACAGCGTTCCGATCCAATCGTTTTTTGCCACTCAGTTTAAAAACCGGGGCAACTTCGATTCGAAATTGCCTGCTGTCCTCGATTTTCAGATTTACAAGGCCATCAACGAAGCGCTTACCAAGCCCTTCAACTGGACCGACGGTGTTTCGGCCATTTATTATACCCTCGCCGAAGATTTGCTTTACAAGCATCCACACCGCAATGTTACCTTCTTAGACAATCACGATTTAAGTCGCTTTTACTCTGTGGTTGGTGAAGACATTCGCAAGTTTAAGATGGGCATTGGCTTCCTGCTCACCATGCGCGGAATTCCTTCGATGTATTATGGCACCGAGGTGCTGATGACCGGCTTTTCCAATCCGGATGGCTGGGTAAGGATGGATTTTAAGGGCGGATGGCCTGGCGACACTCAGGATAAGTTTCAGTCATCCGGTAGAAGCGCTGCCGAACAGGATGCCTTCGGTTTTACACGGACGGTGGCCAATTGGAGGAAGAAAAATACGGCCGTTCAAAATGGCAAGCTGATGCAGTTTATCCCAGAAAAAGGCGTGTATGTGTATTTCCGCTACGATGCGAATTCGACCGTTATGGTGGTGATGAATACTAACGACAAAAAAGAAAAACTGGGATCGGTCGAGCGCTTCGATGAAATGCTAAACGGGAAACGTTCAGGCAAAGATGTGTTGAATGGAAATTCGAAATCGCTCGATAATTTAGAGCTAAACCCTTGGGAAATAGTGATTATCGAATTGTAGAAGAACACTGTACGTATACTTCTGGAAAAATATACTACTTTTGTTTTTTTAAATGTTATGGACACCAAAGTTACCCTTAGCTTTGATCAGGCTACCATAGAGAAGGCCAAGGCGTATGCGTCTTCGCAGGGCCTTTCGCTTAGCCGCATGATGGAAATCATGCTCCAACGCCTGATTGACAACTCCCAATACTCCCTCGAAAACTACCCCGTTTCCGATTGGGTAAGCATCGTATCAGAAGGTCCGGCCGAGTACCGCAAGGCCAATGCATCACTCAAAAAAAACCGCACCGAAGCCTACAAGTCTTCCCGCCGCAAAAAATCATGAGGATCTTTGTAGATGCCAATGTGCTGGTAGCAGTATTGAACAAAGAATACCCACGTTTTGATGAAGCGGCCCGGGTGCTCAGCCTTTCAGGGAAGAAGCCTTATCAGATTTACGTTTCGGCAGTAAGTTTGGCCATTGCCTGGTACTTTGCCGAAAAGAAATCAGGAAGCAAACTGGCCGCCCAAAAATTTGAGGTATTGCTGAAACATATTGAAGTAACACCTTGTGGAGCGGATGAAATCAAACGGATGAATTCCTACATGCCCGGTATCGACTGGGAAGATGGCTTGCAGGTTTCTTCGGCCGAATCGGCTGGCTGCGACGTGATTGCAACCTTTGACCTGAAGGACTATTACTTTTCCCCGATTCCCTACTTAAGCCCGAAAAATTTGCTTCTGAAGTTAAATCGGGCCAGCTGAAAATTCAGAAATGCATCAGCGGCGAGGCGACAAATTGACTCGTGAATCCTTCAAGGCAAAATCACTGAATATTTTTCAGTTGGCTCTAAATAAAAAAGCCGCCCAGAAATGAGCGGCTTTTCTTAATGACTATCATTAAAACTCTTGCACCTGTTGGCCTTTCGGGTAGGTTAAGGCGTATTTGAGTTTTAGCTTCTTCGAGTCGTTGGCGTTGATTTTCAAATTCCAAAGGATCTTCCCATAGTCCTCGATGTATTCTGCTCCCGATTTCTCCTGAAGCTCTACCACAATTTCCTTGCGCTTCGAGATGGGTAGCTGATCGAGCACTTCGATTTCAATGGGTGTTGACTTATTGTTTCGCAAAATGATTTCCCAGGCCACCGTTTCGGTTTGTTTATCCTCGAAGAACTTCTTCGAAGTCTTGTCAACCAGCTTCACCCGCTTAACCGAAATTTTCTCATCGCGCCCC
>CANHCM010000185.1 GCA_947459155.1 Bacteroidota bacterium
AGATTTAACGCCTACTGGGCAAAATAAAACCCTGGAGGGGACAATCGAGTTAGGCTTGTTTCTGGGAAGCCCTTTTTCGCCTTACGATACCGTAAAGTATCAGATAAGCATTTGCGACAGAGCCTTAAACAGAAGCAATACGGTTGAAACACCCGAAATCGTTGTTTCGAAATAGCCCTGGGCGTGTTAAGCTATTGTAATCCAAATATTAAGCACCTGACTTGGTAATGTAGCCTTAACAAAGTATTAACAGGTTGAATTATAACATGACACTGACAATCAGTGTTTTGTGGCCAATATAAGGCGAATTTACGATTGGCGAATTGACAATTCCTTCACATTTAAGAAGGATTGAATTTAAGTGGCGGGTCTTGTTTTGCAGGCAGAAAAAATAACCCACATGAAATCACTTTACACTTCACTTGTCGCCGTAGCCGCTTCGCTGTCGATTCAGGCTCAGATCGTTAACATTACGGATGCCGACCTGGTAGGTGGCACAACGTACAACTGGACCAACAACAACACCTACGTGGTTGATGGATTGGTATTCGTAGAAGAAGGTGCTGTATTGAACATTCAGGAAGGTACCGTGATTAAATTTACAGAGCAGCAGGCAGGTTCGGCTTCAGCCTTGGTGATTTGCCGTGGTGCTCGCATCAACGCGATTGGTACTCCGGATGCACCCATCATTTTTACCGCACAAATCGACGACGTGAATAACCCAACCGATTTAGGCCCAACCGATGTTCAGCTTTGGGGTGGACTCATTCTTCTCGGAAAAGCGACCACGGAGAAAAATGCCGCATTTGAAGTAGCCATTGAAGGTATCGACTCCAGCGAGCCACGCGGCTTGTATGGCGCACCGGGAAACAATCCGGCGAACTTCGACGACAACGACAACTCCGGTGAGCTGAAATATGTTTCGATTCGCCACACCGGCTTTGGTCTTACCTCAGGTTCTGAACTTCAGGGACTTACCCTCGGTGGTGTGGGTCGTGGAACCAAGCTGTCGTTCGTTGACATTTATGCTTCATCTGACGACGGTATCGAGATTTTTGGTGGTACAGTAGACATCAAATACTTTTCTGTAGCTTTTGCCGAAGACGATTCTTACGACTTTGACGAGGTTTGGAAAGGAAACGGTCAGTTCCTCTTTTCGATTCAGCGCGACGATGTAGCTGATGCCGGCTGGGAATATGACGGATCAACACCTGATGATGCCCCGAACTACAGCGCGGGTAAAATCTTCAACTTTACGCACATCGGTGCCGGTCCGGGAGCCAATGCCGCTAACCCAATCGGATTACTGATTCGTGCCGGTGGAACGGTGACTGCCGGAAACGGAATTGTTGCCGAAACCAAAGGGAAAGGCATTGAAATTCAGGATAAAAATGGCAACTCTACAACCGATTCATACAGCCGTTTCCAATCAGGATTGACTTCTATTTTGAACAACGTGTTTTACAACATTGGTTCAAACACAACGCCTGATGGTTCATCAACCGGTGTAATTCGCGTAACCTCAAATGCCGACGATGCTACCGCCGGAGTTTTTGCTACACATTTTGCAGCCACCAATACTATCGCAAACCCTGAGTTTGTATCGATCAGCCGCGCTCAGAATGCACAGCTCGACCCTCGTCCATCGCTTACCGGTGCTGCTTACACTACGGCATTGGCTGCTTATCCTAGCGAACCTTTCTTTACTCCTGTAAGTTACAAGGGTGCGTTCTCGAATGCCGCTAACCAGTGCTACATTGCGAAGTGGACAACCCTTGCGAAGAATGGCCACCTGGCTTCGGGCCTCGATTGGAATGGTCTGGATGCTGGAATCAATGAATACAATAATGTGTTGAACCAACTGAGCGTGTTCCCGAACCCATCAAACGGCATCGTTAACCTGGCCTACGACTCTCCAAAGCCGGTTAATGTTGAAATCATCAACCTTCAGGGACAAGTGGTACGTTCGGTAAACGGACTTGCCTCAGGAATCCGTACCGAAACGATCGCGGTTTCTGATCTCGCCAAAGGCTTGTACATCGTTCGCTTCAGCAACGGTGAGAACGCATTCAGCCAAAAACTTTTGGTCGACTAATCCTAATCCAAACCCCATTTAGTGAGGCAGAATCCTTCGTAGAGAAGGGTTCTGCCTTTTGCAGTAAATACACACCATGGAATCTACACCACGTTTGAAGCCTCTCTTTACAGTTCTTTTCTTCTTCACAACATTGGCCTTAAATGCCCAATTGGCCACTGTTCACGGGAAAATTGTGGATGCCTCCAATGGAGAAGTCCTAATCGGAGCCACTGTACTGGCCGAAGGAACAACCAAAGGCGCAATGGCCGACCTTGATGGCAATTATTCCTTCAAGCTCGAACCGGGCACATATACCATCAAATGTCGTTACGTATCATACAAAGACCAGTCGATTACCTCAGTAAAGCTGGCTCCGGGCGAGGTAAAAAGAATCGACTTCACCATGACCTCGGCCGAGAATGCCTTGGGCGAAATTGTGATTGAAGCAGAGCAGGTGCGCAACACCGACGCCTCCTTGATTACCATGCAAAGGCAATCGGTGGCCATTCAGGATGGTATTTCTACTCAACAGATTTCGCGTTCGGGAGCAACCAATGCCGCCGAATCGATGCGTCAAATGACCGGCGCGAATGTACAGGACGGTAAATACCTGGTGATGCGCGGCTTGGGCGATCGTTACTCCATTTCGCAGCTCAATGGTTTGCCCATGGCCAGCCCCGACCCTTACCGTAACTCTTCAAGCTTAGACTTGATTCCATCGTCGTTTATCGAAAACATTGTAACCCTCAAGTCGTTTACGCCCGACATGCCCGGGAATTTTACTGGAGGAAATGTCGACATCACCACCAAGTCGTTCCCCGAAACCTTCACCCTCTCCTACTCTACCGTGATTGGTTATAACACCATCTCGAATCTGAAAGACGACTTTCTCACTTCAGAAGGCGACCGTGTGGAAGCATTCGGCTTTTACGGCGACAGGCGGAGAATGCCCGAATTGTTCAACGAAGATGCCTTCCGCAATGCCATGACGCCGGGTAAATACATCGAGGCGAGAAATCCTGCCAATGGTGCGGCGGTGCGCGATGACTTTAACCGTGCAGCCAGGGCCTTAAACAACGACTTTGTACCTACCACGATGCGGTCGCCACTCGATCAGCGCCATGAACTTTCGATGGGTGGAAAATTCAGGCTGTTTGGCCTCGATTGGGGCGCCATTGGAGGCGTTCGCTATTCGGTAAACCATCAACAATACAAAAACGGACAGGTAAACACCTACGTGAACAACGTACAACCCGTTTTATTTGGTTATCAGGAGCTCACCGACAACAAAAGTGTCATCAACCCGCAGAGCGGTGCCTTTGGAAATCTCTCAGTGAAACTGCACAAAAACCACCAGTTAACCCTTACCGGAATTTACAGCAACGATGCGGAGTCGATGGGTCGCCAGCAGCAAGGCCAATTTGTGGGACAGGTTTCGAATTCGCTGGCAACCTTCCATACCAACTCGATTCAGTTTACCCAGCGAGAGCTGCGTTCGTTGCAGGGCTCTGGGCGACATTTATTCCCGAAACTGAAAAATGCAGAGCTTACCTGGACCGGAAGCAGCAACCGTTCGCGTCAGGATGAGCCCGATCTGAAGTACTTCGCCTACACGACGGTAGAGGATTTCTTCGACCGCGAAGACGAAAATGGCAACCTCGTTTCGGTGTTCACCAAAGAGTATTACCTCAACAACGCGGAGTATGCGAGGCCGTTCCATTTCTTCCGTTTTCTGGATGACCGCCAGGTTCAAGGGCGCATCGACCTCAAAATTCCACTTTCAGAGAAAAACGGCAATCTGATTAAAGTAGGTGGTTACTACAACGAGGTAAACCGTGAGTTTCAGGAATACCGTTATGAAATGTCAGACAATGGCGTGCCGGCCAACTTGCGCTTTACTCAATATATGATTGCCAATCCCGGTGATTTTGAAGGCTTCTTCGCCCCCGAGAATTTCGGCATCATCGATACCCAGTACACCTCAACCGGCGAAGTATTCCGATACACCACCGGTAACTACTACGTGAACCAGTCAATTCAGCGCAACTTCTACACTGGCCGCCAGGTTGTGGCCGCCGGTTACGCCATGACGGTTCTCGACCTCAGCCCCCGCATCAAGTTTGTAGGAGGCGTTCGAATAGAATCGACCGACATCAGCGTAAGCAGCCAGGACACCTCCAAGATTGTAGTGGGTGGCGAGTTGGTGGATGCCGCAGGAGCCATCAAGCTCACCGATGTGCTGCCCTCGGCAAACTTCATCTACAAGCTGTCGGAGAAAAGCAATTTACGCCTCAGCGGAACGCAAACCGTAGCCCGACCAAACCTTCGCGAGATTGCGCCATTTGTGCAATTCGACAACAAGAATGGTTTCTTCTCATTGGGTAATCCTTCGCTGAAGAGAACCCTGATTCAGAATTACGACCTCCGTTTCGAGACCTTCCCGAATCCGGGCGAAGTTCTGGCCGTTAGTGCCTATGCGAAATTCTTCAGAGACCCGATCGTTCAGGCCTTCAACAACACCACCATTCCAGAATTGGTGTTCATCAATGTGCCTTTGGCTGAGGTGTATGGTTTAGAGTTAGAGGTGAGAAAAAGCCTGTCGGGCCTGGCACCATGGCTCAAGCATTTCCAGTTTGCCGGTAACGTGTCATACATTTATTCGCGGGTCGATATGCCTGAGGCCGAGTTAAAAACCTCGCAGATGTTCGATTCCACCTTTACCCAAACCACGCGCCCATTCGCCGGACAGTCGCCCTACATTGTGAATTTGATCTTGAGTTATGTGAACCAGGACAAAGGCACCGAGGCTGCGGTAACCTTCAATGTTTCCGGCACAAAGCTGCATCAGATTGCGCTGGTGGCCACGCCCGACATTTACGAAAGGCCCATTCCACTGTTGACTTTCAAAGTGCAGCAGCGGTTCATGAAACGCTTCAATGTGTCGTTTAACGTGCAAAACATCCTCGGTTCTGAGCTCACCCGAATCCAAACCTTCAAAGGGCGCGAGTACATTGCCGAGTCGTTCCAGCTGGGCACACTGTTCCGTTTGGGGGTAGGTTACACCTTCAAATAAGACTTCGAGAACCTCGGGAGCCGCTCGGTTTTTCTCTTTTGGGCGCCTGCCTCGCTGAGTCTCCCGATGCACCTTTGCCCATTCGCCGGGCACCGCGCCATTCGCCTGTAGCCCCGATTCGCTCCGCTTTCGGGGGCTGCCGGCTGCTGTCGCTGGCGCTCAATTCCCGACTTATTTTCGAGATACTTACGGAGTAAAAACAAATTCATTCCGAATCCTTCACTCCCGTATCTTGTGAAAATATTTTAACAACCATGACCGGAGTTTATCTTAAGCACTGTTTTGTAGCCTTCGCGCTTGCCATTTGTTTCTCTTCGGGCCTTTCGGCTCAAACTGTGCCGCAGGCCATTTCCTATCAGGCCATTGCCCGAACAGGCAACGGTAGTGTGTATGTTAACCAATCGATTACGGTGCGTATTGGCATCCGTTCGGGAAGCACAATCGGACCACTGCTGTATCAGGAGCGCCATACCGTTC
>CANHCM010000186.1 GCA_947459155.1 Bacteroidota bacterium
CCAAGTCTTCACTATCTTGCGCCATGCTTAAACCCTTGCTGCGTCGTACTTTGGCCTCTCTGGGCTATAGCCTTCGGAAAACCCAAACCGAACTCGAAGTCAATGGCATTCCCCGCGATATCGACGATCCGGCCTTTCTGAAGCTCTACGAACGCTTTGGGGCTTATTCCATGACCGGCCCTCAGGCCATGTTCGCCCTCTATAAAGCCCTCGAATACATCCAGCACAATAACATTCAGGGCGACTTTGTCGAATGTGGCGTGTGGCGCGGTGGCAACGGCATGCTCATGGCCGCCATGCTCGACCATTTCGGCGATACCCAGCGCAAAATCTACCTCTACGATACTTTCGAAGGCATGACCGAGCCCGGCGCTCCCGATGTGGAACTCTTTGGTCATCACGCCCGCGAACGCCTCCAGAAAGAATCGAAACAACAGGCCGATTCCGTGTGGTGCGTCGCCTCACTCGAAGAGGTTCAACACAATATACACGTCGAAAAACTCAATCCCGAACGCTTTGTTTTTCTGCAGGGCAGGGTAGAAGCGACCATTCCCCAAACCATTCCCAACCGCATCGCCTTGCTTCGGCTCGATACCGATTGGTACGAATCAACACGGCACGAATTACTGCACCTCTACCCCTTGTTAAGTGCTCAAGGAGTGCTTATTGTCGACGATTACGGACACTGGAAAGGCGCCCGAAAAGCCACCGACGAGTACTTTCAAACCCTCGAACGGATTCCCTTACTGCAACGCATCGATTATAGCGTGCGGTTTGCCATCAAGCCTTAGAGCTCCGGCATTTCTGTACCTCCACTGCCGGGTTCGCGACGGCCCTGACTGCGGCGACGAAACACGCTCACATCCTGTTCGCCGAAATTCCAGGTTACGTTGAAACGCAAGTAACGCACCTCCCAGCGCCGAACCAGCTCCTGGGAAAATAAGGCATTGTTGATGCGCGTTCCGAAACGCTTGGTATTCGCCACATCACTCAGCGTGGCCGAAACCTGCCAGTGGTTGTTAAACCGGTAATTCACCGAAGCATCTGCAAAGTACACCGGAAGCAGCGTGCCTTGTGGAATAATACGTGGCGCCTCATAATTTCCACTCACCTGAAACGAAAGCTTGTCGTTGGCGCGGTAGTTCAGCTGCAATCGGGCATTCCAGCTCCAGCCCTCGTTCGAGGCCGAAACCGTATCGCCCTGCACACTCACCCGCGAATAAAAGGCGTGACCATAAGCACTCAAATCGATGCGCTTGCCCAACTTTCGCTTGAGGGTAAGCTCCGATCCGGCATCTTGTCGCTGTTGCCCGTTGGCGTAAGTGTTTACCAATACTTCCGGGTTATTCGGCAGTGGAAAAACTACGGTGGTGATGGCTCCATCGGTATTGCGGCCGTAAACCGACATCAATCCGCTCCAGCCATCCCCCGTGAGGGAATAATTGAGCTCGGCCAGCATGATGAATTCAGGCGCCAAAACCGGATTGCCAATTTGCACGCTTTGCCGGTCGGCGTAGGTTACAAAGGGAATGAGCTGCATCCAGCCCGGACGACCAATCTTCCGCGATAGGTTTACCTGAAACTCCCGCCCCTTGGCCCCTTTGCGCGACAGATAGATGGATGGAAACAGCACTTTATCAAGGTCTTGCAGACTGTTTGGGTAGATAAAGGCAAAGTCCTCATTGCTTTGCGAAGTGCGGGCAACAAACCAGGTGTGCTCGTAGCGCAAACCGGCCTGAAGGCTCCATTTACCGAGCTTTTGCTGTCTGATCAGGTAGGCCGCACCAATAAAATCGTCGATAGTGATGCGGTTGCTCAAGGTAGGGTCGCTCAGGCTTTGACCCGAAGAATCGGCGCTCGAGAGGGCCGCGAAATCCGATACCGAATACTTGTACGACAGCCTGAAACCTGTTTCCCAACGGCCTTCGTCATTGCCCGGCTTCACGTAATCGCCTTGTAAACTGTACAATGTGGCCTGACGACGCCCGCGGTTCCGGTTTTCAGAAGAGTTCAAATTGTTCTGGCCTTCCACCGTAAAGGCATCAAGGTTATTCTGGTTGTTCGAATGGGTAACATTGGCGTCGAACGTGAGCTCGCGCTCGGCCTGCGGGAAGTTTTTCTTCCACACCAGCCCCGCCGAATGCACCTCCCAATTGTTGATTTGCAGGTTGTTACGCTGTCCGCTAAAGTAAGGCTCCGTATTCTTTCCGTACAGCCCAAACTCCTGTAACTCGATGTTGAACATGCCATTGGTCGAATAGCTGTAAAAACTGCTCAACTGGCTGCGAAGTCCGGTTTTGTAATCGAAGCCCGCACGCACATTGTAGCCATCGCGAAAGCTCCGGTTGCGGTTGTCGAGCAGCAGCCGCAGGTACACCGAATCGGGCGCTCCATATTCGCGGCTCGAGCTGCCATTGTTGGGATTGAAGCTCTCGTTGTAGCCCGCCGAAAGGAGGTAGCTGGCCTTGCCCTCGCGCACCTGCACATTGCCCTGAATAGAGCGGCGCTGTAGGGTTCCAAGTCCGGCGTTGATGCGCCCTGAATAGCCGGGGTTCAGGTTTTTCTTCATCACCACATTGATGATGCCTCCCGTAGCGTCGGCCGTGAAGCGCGCCGAAGGGTTGGTAATGACTTCAATCCGCTCGATATCGTCGGCCGGAATCATGTCGAGGGTCATCAGGCTTGGCCGGCCATCGACGAAAATGCTGGGCGACTGGTTCCGGAGTTCAACGCTGTTGTTGCTGCCCACAATAACGCCCGGAATATTTTTCAAGGCATCGATGGCATTGCCACCGCGGGCCGCGAGGTCTTTGTCGACCGTGTAGCTCCGGCGGTCGATGCTCAGCGAGAGGGCTTCGCGTTCGGCGCTGATTTCTACCGCTTTGAGCAATTGGTTTTTGGCCTTCAGCGCGATGTTGCCCAAATCGGTCAGGCCTGGTGCGGGTGGAATGCTGAAGGGGACGGTGCTCGTCTCAAAATCGATGCTGGAGGCCTTTGCCCGCAGCTTTCCCGACGACCTCAGCAGCGTTTCAAACTCGCCCTTTTCGTTGCAGAGTGCCCCGCCCACAAGGCTATCGCGCTCGTTGTACACCATCAGCGTGGCAAACGGAACGCCCACCTTGCCCGCTTCGGTAACCACCTTGCCAATCACTTTCCGGCCTTGCGCCAGCAGCGGCGAATGACTCATCAGCAGCCACAGCCCAACGAATCCCAAAATGCGCATCCTCATCAGGCCGCAAAGGTAACAAAGCCGCCTTGCGCTGCTCAGCCCCGAGCCGAACAAAATCGCTGAAACATCGCCTCGAGGCAGCCTGCCGAAATCGGCGGTTTCTGCGGACTTCTTTTGGGCGAGCCGGCACCCGAACCGCCCGTAAGGCCTCATCGGCACGTGTGGCCGTCGCGTGTTTCGCTCATACTCCTCAAAACAGAGCCGCCCCCGCACTCCCTTTCCTTTCACGCTCAATCACTCCGTCCCCAAACTCTCACGTCTCTTCGTTCTCACTCCCACACTCGCTCTGTTTTGCGGGGTATCCGCTGCACCCGCTCTCGCGGCTTCCGTATTAAATAAAGGCTAACACTCATTTTATTCAACTTGGTTTAAACTTCAGAATCAATAAAGCTGATAATGTATTTTGCACACCAAATGAATTGCTCAAGTTTAAGGAAAGGAATACTCGGATTGTCATTGCTGGTTAACCTGCCCGTGTTATATGAAGCCCCATTGATTGCGCAATTTATTTTTGAGCAGCGTTTAAATGAATTGTGGATATTGTGGGGTTCGGGTTTTGGTTTAGCGTTTGGACTCGTATTTATAGCCCCTTTATGGAAGAACATTCCTGCTGATACAGAAAATGGATTTCATCTTTTTCGTTATGAAGGTACAGCAGCAAGAGGGTTGTATTATTTCCGTGCAGTGTTTTTAGGACTTATCATTGTACCCTTAATTGCGACTTTAAATTTACATTCATTTGCAACCTTATTCTCCATTGGTTCAGGTATTACGCAATCGGTAGTGATGATTATTGTTTGTGGAGCTTTAATTTGTACCACCACACTAAACACCATGGAAAGGCGATTTCGTATGGATTCTATTGTAGGAATATTGAGTACGGCAGCAGTGGCTTTTCTGGCGCTTTTCTGGCTGTTTGAACCAGCTGAAACAAATAAGTTTGTTCAGAATCCCGGAGTTCAATCGCTATTTCCTGAAAACAGTATGTCGATGATTATGGTTTTTGGTTTTCATTGGATGTTGACGGGTATTTTTGATTTTCCCGATATGGAGGGACAAAAATTATTACATGCCCGTAAAAAAGGAACGATGAAACAATTCCTATTACTTATCCTGTTAATGATGGTGAGTCAGGTTTTTATCTACATACTTGGCTTGAAGGCTGTTGTGAATAATTCTATAGTCGGTAATTCAGTAAAAGGCGAGGAATTATTAGGGAATTTTGTTGCTCAGCATCCCCTATCGTTGCGCGTCATTTTTTTGGGATTATTGTTTTTTAGTTTTATTTCAGTGCTGAAGAATTTACAATTATGGTGTGGTCAGCTTTTGCAGCCAATTTTATCGAAACAAATGAAACACAGGAGTCATCTTCCGGGGATGATTATATTCGGGGTGGCTTTAGCATTTTGGTCATTTAATACTACGGGATTATGGTCGGTAGCACGGTATTTATTAATTATTAGTGCAGGTGTTGGACCTGTATTTCTTTTGCGTTGGTATTGGAGCCGCATTACTGCTGGTGTTCAATGGATTGCTATGGTTTCAGCACTCGTTATAGGGAATGTATATGAGTTCCTTTATGGGTATAGCCATTGTATTGCAACAGCGATAGATTCATTCTCTAAACACATTGGGCTCAGTTTATACCTTACTGAGGTATTGATTTGCGGCGTTTTAACAACTATAATTTGGCTAATATCAGCTATGCTTATTTCGCCAACCAGCGACGCGAAATGGCAACTTTTCCAGAGTTCCACCGGAGCATTAAAGCAATTACGAAATGTAAATAATTGGATATTGTTTTTTTTGCTTTCTGCATTGCTACTTGCAACCAAGAACTTAGCTTGGCAGCTCGGCAAATCCGGGCCGTGGCATATCGCCTTGTTTATTTGGTTGCTTCTGGTCTTGCTAATATGGTACACGCAGCGCTTCAGCCTGAAAAAGAACTAATTTTTTGAAAGTCATCGTTCAGTTAATTGCTCATTGTTTTTGATTTATGCCCAAACCACGACATTCTATTGATTCTTATTGCATACAAAGGCTAAAGGAAGAGGTTCAGCTTCTTTTGGGAATTCAAGTGAATAATAGGCCATCCTGCAAGCTGCTTAATAGTGAGTTGCAAAAATATTATGGGATTTCTATTTCAGAGTCCACGCTTGCCCGTTTTTTTCTTTATGCTGATAAGAACAACCACTTTTACCTGGATACACTCGATAAATTAAGCAGTGTGGCAAGAAAAGGTAGCAATTGGCAACAGTACTGTGCATTTGTTCGCTCTCAATGGGATCAGGCCCTTACAATGGGTGTCCATCACGAAATTGATTTTCGAAGTACCTTGTTGTACATCAACTTTGAGTATTCAGGATGGAAGGTTCTCAGAACTTATTTTGAG
>CANHCM010000187.1 GCA_947459155.1 Bacteroidota bacterium
ACGGTTCATTTTGAATGAATCGGTTTTATCAAGGTTAAAATCAAAATAGAAAAAGCTGAGTGTTTTCGCGTTCCAAGTCAAACTGCGGCGGAGCCCACGTTACCATTTGGAAACGAAACCCCAAGCGAAACGCGTAAAAACGCAATACGAGATACGCAATACGTTGTACGATTAGTCTTTAGTGGGCTTTTGGATATCATTTGGGGCTGCGTTAAGGTATAACGTATTTCGTATTTCGTATCACGTAGGATAACATTTTGAATACTCACATAAACCCGAAGCATTGTTTTAGCTGAGGCTTTAGCTATATGAGTTCGGTTTTTAAAGCTCACTGTAATTTAAATTATTCAATTATTTCTGTACAAAAAGAAACGCTCCGGCGGAGCTCCTAATAACATTTGAAAACGAAGCCCCAAGCTTTACGTGATCAAACGCAATAAGAGATACGCAATACGTTATACGCCCCAAAAACAACGTTCCCCCAAAATGTTACCGCGAACTCAGTCCAAAGCCTAAAGTTCTCCAAAGCGGAAATGCAATTTCCGCTTAACCCCTTTGGGTGGGCAACACGTTACCACTTGGAAACGAAGCCCCAAGCCTCACGTGTAAAAACGCAATACGAGATACGCAATACGTTATACGCCCCAAAACAACGTTCCCCCGAATGTTACCGAAAACAAAGTCTAAAGACTCAAGACCAAAGACTCAAGACTTTCCCTATATTTCGGGCGAGTTATGCGTACATTGTTTAAGTTCATTGTCCTCGCGCTGCTGCTTGGAGTTTGCCGCACCGGAAATGCACAGGTAGTGGCAGAAAACTTTACCATTCCCATTTGCTCCGATGTCGAATACCTCATCGGCGACACCACACCAAACCCCACCAGCACCTTCACCTGGGTGCCCGATTTCTATTTCCTCAACCCCACACTGCCACTGCAAACCATCAGCTTCACCGCCGGGTCGCCCGATATACAAGATATCCCCGTTATCATGCGTGAGTTCAACGCCAGCGGTACCCTCATCCGACTCGTGTCGTACACCCTGCAGCTCTCGCCCTACCAGGGCCAAACCCAAACCATCTTCGAAGACGACCTCTGCTTCGGCGATACCACCTTCTTCCCACGAAATCCCGATTGGCCGGAGAACTTTGTTATCCAGCCCAACGACTACATCTTCTACTCCTTCGACGACGACGGTTACTACGTCTTTCCCATACAAAGCGTCGATTATTTTGTAGAGTATGTCGATACCGCCGCCTGTGCCATCGTTACCCAAAACCATCGCGTAAACATCTTTCCCATCCCGCAGGCCGAAATCAGCACCGACATCGATCGCTTTTGCATCCTCGATACCAACCAGTACAGCTTTACCGTGCAGCCCGACTCCGGCGGCTTCCTCTTCTACAATTCAATCCCCGTCGAGAACATTTTCTCGCCCGCCTCATTGCCCGAAGGCGATGCTACATATATATATATGACTGCCAACCCCGGTTGCATCGGTACCGACACCCTTACCATTAGCGTAATTGGACCGGGCTCGCTGCAAATGAGCCCCGTGCCTAACCTATGCAACAACGCCGTGCCCCTGGCGCTCAACTTCGGTTCGCCCGAGGGAGGCATCTACCAACTGAATAACGATACCATCAGCACCCTCGACCCTTCGCTGCTCAGCCCCGGATCGTACACCTTAACCTATGTGCTGAGCCCCGATACCGGCTGCACCTTCGAACGGAGCGACGTGTTTATTGTGATACCCTCACCGGAAACGCCCCAAATTGTAACCCCCGAAGGCACACTCGGCTGTGAGGGCGACTCACTGCGGCTCTGGAGCAGCGTATTCTCCAATTACGAGTGGAGCACCGGCGATACCACGCAGAATATTCTTGTGAAAGAATCGGGCTGGTACCGCGTGAGAGTCATCAGCAACACCGGTTGCATCAGCAATTTCGACAGCGTGCTGGTCAACTTCTCGCCCTTGCCCGTGCTCAGCCTCTCGCCCTTGGTGTACCCCAACAATTTCAACACCTCCGCCTTTGGGCTCAACGATGGCCGGCTGGAGGCCATTGTCGAGGGTGGTCTGCCGCCCTTTCAGTATTCCTGGACGCCCTGGCTGCCCGATACCAATGTGGTCGACAGCCTTCCTCCCGGAACTTACACCGTATTGCTGCGCGACTCGGCCGGCTGCGAGGTGAGTGCCCAGGCCCTGCTCGAAGGTCCGCCGGAGCCAACGCCCGATCCCGACCCGGTGCCTACCTCCGGCTTTGCCTTGCCCAATGGGTTTACGCCCAATGGCGATGGCTTTAACGACCGTTACACCATTCCCGGTTTGTTGCCCGACTACCAAAGCAACCTGCTTCAGGTGTGGGACATTCGCCGGCAGCTCGTGTTCGAAAAGCAGAATTATCTCAACGAATGGGATGGCCGCGACCTCAATGGCGATCGCCTTCCGGCCGGTACCTACTTCCTGGTGTTCCGCAGCGAGAAGCTACAGGGTGGCTTCAGCACCCGTGTAGTCGACCTCCGCTACGAATAGGGGTTTGTACCCTTCCCTTTCACAATTCGGTAAATGCGGCTTCGTATATATGTATGAGTCAAGCTCCTCCACATTTCCTGTTGGCTTCACTATCAGCGTATTGTGTTTAATTGGCAAGCTCAGGGCCTTCGAATATGTAATATTTTTTAAGCATTTGTCCGCTTCCGCGGATGACTACACGCAGCCAAAATTTTGTAAACACCACATAGTTAGATACTTTCATTCAAAGCGCCCTTTTTCCAACTGCCGCATGTGAACTCAGTATGACCATCTTATCATGTAATTTTTATAAACACCCCTTTGGATTTTTAATTTTGATTTCTATCTTTACGATTCCAACCACTGAAACATACCCTTAACGCCTATGTCCAAGCTTCTACGGTTTACTTCTGTAAGTATCTGTATAGTTGCTGTTTGCGCTTCCCTGGCCTTCAAACCTGAGCCATCTAAGCCTAATTTCGTCAATCCGGAGAATTACTATTTCCCGGTCTATTTGGCGGGCGATCTCTATGAAAGCACCACATCTTACGCTGATGCCATACTTCGTTTCGAGCAAACAATCCTCGAGCGTCAACGGGCCATCAAATCGGTTTTCGATAGCATACCGGCTCTCTCAGAAATGAACAAGGCGAGGCCTTCTGCCGAGGATGTGCCTCCCTTTTATCAAATCAACTGGGCCATGATGCTTCAATTTAGCGAGAAAAATGCCCGCTTTCTAGACACCTTGTCGTCTGGTTACGCCTTTTTAGGAAAGGATTCTGAGCAGAGTGTTTTAAAAGCTCGGCGAGAGCATGAGGCCCGTGAAAAGCGAAAAGCAGAGGCCGGATTACCCAAAGCCACACGCGATCGCGAAGCGCTATTCGCTGAGGCCAAGGAAAACACCGATGCAAAGCGTGCACACATAACTAGTGCCTTGAAAGAGCAGATTCCGGTACTCGTATCTCAGGACAAAGCATTTTTCATCAATGCGCTAAGCCTACCTGTGTTTGCCGATACGCTTTTATTTAGTAAGTATTCTACTGAAGACCTGAATACCAGAGTCGCTCAGTACATGTTCTCTGTATTGTCTATTCGTAGCGCCTACCCTCAGGTATTCGCGAAATTTGACGAAGAATACAAACGTTATGTCAGCCAGAATGATTGGTTCGGCTTGTTCCAATTTGTTCAGGCCAAAGCCAATCCACTCAACGAGGAAGAAAAGCTCTATCTGCGCAAGCACAAGAAAGTTTTCGGAATCGGCATTTAATGTTTTCTTTTTAAACCTCAACAACCAAATACAATGACAAACACGTACACAAACAATCGCAGGCAGGGCCTTTACTGGCGAGCCTGGCTCACCGGATTGTTGCTGTTTGTGGTGCACATGGTTAGCTTTGCCCAAACGGGCTACGTTACCCTCGGTACGCAAACCGCAACATCTGGAACGGGTGGGGTATCACCCTACAATTATTTATGGGAAAGCCGTAAGTTACAAATGATTTACACCGCTGCCGAAATTTCCGCAGCAGGTGGTGTAGCCGGTAACATTACCCGACTGGCCTGGGACGTTTTCCAAACCACCCCGGGAACACTCTCCAATTACCGGATTCGCATGAAGCAGGTACCGGCTGGAACTACAACCTTAACATCGGTTGACGAGACTGGTTATACCGTAGTATATGGCCCAACTAACTTGACTCCGGCCATTATCTCTACTACAGGCTTTACCGATCTTGTACTCACTACGCCTCTTAACTGGAATGGAACCAGCAACATCGTTGTGGATGTTTGCTGGGGTGTGAATGCCGGCTTCGCCGGTAACGGTCAGGTCTGGATGTATGGTGCAAGCGCCAACAGCAGACGTTCGTTACTCAGTTCTACGGCAAACCAGTGCGGTTTGACCGCTGCTGGAACCGCTGGTGCCAATAAGGCCAGGATGCGCTTGTTTATGGCTGTGAACCCTTGTTCACCGCCTTCTTCTCAAACTGTAACTGCCATAACCGGTACTACTGCCACTCTGGGCCACAATGCCGGAGCTGGAGCTACAGCTTACGATTTATTCTACGGGCCAACCCCGCTAACCGCGCCTACCGCCGGTACAACGCCAACTGTAAACGATAACGCTGGATTGAGCTTTAATGCAACAGGACTTACTCCGCTTACCACTTACCAGTATTACGTACGAAGCCAGTGTGGTCCGGGTACCACATCATCTTGGCTTGGGCCATTTACCTTCCAAACCGGTTGCCCCGGAACAGCCTGTAACTACACCATTCGAACTTACGATTCATATGACGATTCTTGGGATGGTGCATCCATTACAGTTCGTGTAAATGGTGTGGATAGAGTAACCGGAGTTCAAGATGCGAGCGGTAATGGCTGTGCTTTCGCTAGTATTCCCGTTTCCATTTGTGATGCCGCAACAGTGCAGTTAGTTTGGGTTACTGGTTCATTCCCGCAAGAAAAATCTTTTGAACTGGTAGATCCTTTCGGTAACGTGCTTCAGTATTGGAGAGGGACTGATGCTTGTACTTTCTGTGCATGCGGTCCTGCACCTGCGGGTGGAGTTCCCGTACCTACAACAAATGGTGTGTTTTACACCTTTACTTCGAGCTGTACAGCCCCGGCGTGTAGCTCTCCTTCTGCATTGGCGGTAACCTCTACGGGTGCTACCACAGCTAACGTAACTTGGAACCCGGCTGCTCCGGCTCCTTCAAGCAATTACGATGTATATTGGGGAGTAACTGGTATTCCTGCTCCAACTGGTGCAACCACGCCAACCAACAACAACGTAACCAGCCCACTCGGCATTACTGGTTTGACCAGTGGTACACAATACCAGTTCTGGGTTCGTTCTGACTGCGGTGCGGCTCAATCTACTTGGATTGGTCCTATCACTTACACGCATCCTCCGTCTAATGACCGCTGCGCGGATGCACGTCCACTGGTTTGCGGCGACTTAGCCACAGGCAACCTTGCCGGTGTTACCAATATCGGCGAAACGGCCGCACCGATTAACTCTTGTGGTACGGGTGTGAGTACAGCCGGTGGTGTATGGTTTACCTGGATTGGTGATGGTTCTGACATGACTGTTACA
>CANHCM010000188.1 GCA_947459155.1 Bacteroidota bacterium
CGTTTAGTAGTTGCTGAAATTGAACAAATGTCCGCCTTTGGAAACCATGTTGTTCACCGGGTTGAGGGTCATTACAGGAATGGCCTCGGGGTTGGCAATCACATTTTGCTCGTAGGGCCCGATGATGTAATGACTGAACTCCTTCTCCTGATTGGTCATAATAATGATCAGGTCGGCTTCTTTACTTTTGGCAAAGGCGATGGTTTCCTTGGTAAAGTCGCCCTTTGGAGCCTTCGATACCTCAAAGGCGCAACCGCGTTCGCGCAGGTAATTTTCGGCGTAGGCAATATTGTTGTTTACCGCGCGGGCCGCATACTCGTCAGACTCGTGGTCGGCTAAAATGTGTAGAAACGACTTGAAAACCTTGGCCAACTCAACGGCCCAAACCAGCTTTTGCTTGGTTTCGCGGGAGAAGTCGATCGGTAAAATGATGTTTTTATAGCCATGGGCAAGCATGGCCTTTTTCTGCACCACCACAAACGGGCGGTTGGCATTGGTAATCACGCGAAGGGCCTTGCTTCCCACAACGTGCTGCATGCCAATAACACCATGGGTTCCCATCACCACAAGCGCCGCATTCAGTTCATCGGCAATGCTGCCAATGGTATCGAAAATATTGCCCCTCCGTGTTACAAAAGTGGTTTCAATACCCGAGGCCTGTTGGTTTTTCTCGGCGGCTTGTTTGAGCTTCGCAAGCGCCTCCTCCTCCTTCTGATCTTTAGATTTTGCGCTTTCCAAAAGTCCCGTTTCAACCACATGCAAAAGGCAAATGGTTTTATTAAAGAGCTTGGCCAGTTCGCTGGCATGCTGCATGGCAAAGCCGGCTACCTCGGTAAAATCGGTTGGAACAAGAATTAAATTGGAGTCGATGGGCTTTATGATGTTCTTCATGATCAATTAATTGTTTGGTTTGGGTTGGCTTCCCGATTCAAGCATATACAAATAGCCGAGCTTGACCGGCTCACGATGCTGGCGGCAAAATTGGGTGAAATAACGATGCTGTTTCAGAAAGGAAATTTGAATTTTATTCCACTGCTCCAGCGAACTCAACTTTCCATTGGCCTGAAGTTCAAGAAACAACTGGTGACCGATGGGGAAAAAGTCATCACGCCCCAGATAATCAAGATCGGCGTCGCAGAGAATTTCACCGATTCTGCTTTGGGGCGACTGTGGTATTCGTGTGGCCATGATCGCCTTTTCGACCTCGGCCCTTTCCTCCTCCGAAAGCTGCAACTGAGCAAGGTATGGAGCCGCAAAACGACAGCTATACTCCTCGTGGTCTTCGGCCGAAAGCGTAAAGCCGGTATCGTGGAATAAGGCAGCCAGTCGTAGCAAATAAGTCTCTATTTGAGACAAGGATTCGATATTCCCCAGAAACTCTGCCTGCCTAAGCACGTCGATGGTGTGCTCAGGACTGTGGTAGTACAAAGCCGGTGGAAGCTCATTCCGCAAACGCTCAATCACCTGGTCACGAACGCTTTGGAAGGCTGTTTCAATGTTTTCAATCATGGCAAAAGCCTGAAAGTGAGTTAGGCCAAATCAGGCCACAAAATAGCGAGAAATAATGAATGGCAGCATCATTCTCCAGGTGGGCCAATCATGTTTAATGTCGGCTCCCCAAATACCGAGGTCGTGCGGAATTCCCTTTCGCTGAAGCAAATCGGAAAACCGACGGCTGGCATTGGGATCCTCATAATCGCCGCTGCCCGAGTAAATATGAATGTGCTTGCTCGACCTAATCTTGTCGAGATACCAGGTATCTTCCAGATTGCTCAAATACTGTTCGGGCGAGTTAAAATACACCTGTTCGTCATGGTAGCCTTTCGTGTATTCCGACAAATCGTACACGCCACTCATGCTAATCACTCCCGAAAATGCGTCGGGGTGTTTCAGGAAGAGGTTCATCGCATGAAGGGCTCCGAAACTGGCGCCACAGGTGTAAATGGGGGTTTCCAAACTGGTGTTTTGCCGAATAAAGGGCACCACTTCCTGCGCCACATAGGCATTAAACTGGTTGTGGCGGATGGCTTTATGCGGAGGATACATCTCATCGTTCAGCCAGCTTTCGCGGTTAATCGAATTGATGGAAAACACTTTACATACACCCGAATCGACGAAAGGAGCCAAAGAATCGAGCAATTGAAAACGTTCATATTCCAAATAATCGGCGGCGGCTGTTGGAATGAGCAACAAGGCGAAACCATAGTGGCCATAAACGGCAATGGGCATCTCCTGCTGCAGCGCTTGGCTATACCATTGCGTGGTGTACTTTTGCATACCGTTAATTTTTCCAATAATAAGAAAGCCATCCGATATTTGAGTCGTGTAGGTATAAATCCCCAAAAATTAAGCGTATGGAAATCTTCCTGGCTGTTGCAGCCGTACTCTTAACCCTCATTGGCATAGCCGGTTGCATTCTTCCCGGGCTTCCCGGCCCACCCATCAACTTTCTGGCACTGGTACTGGTGCACTGGAAAATTGAGCCCTTTTCCCAAACAACGCTGTGGATCATGGGAATACTGGCACTATTGGTCATCATTCTCGACTACGCCATTCCGGTTTGGAGCGCACGTTTGTTTGGTGCTACTCCAACC
This sequence comes from Bacteroidota bacterium, assembly GCA_947459155.1. Taxonomy (GTDB): domain Bacteria; phylum Bacteroidota; class Bacteroidia; order M30B66; family M30B66; genus CAMCXT01. The sequence continues at coordinate 2,595 of CANHCM010000188.1, forward strand.
GGGGTTCGCTGGAGCGTGTATGGTATGCTCCTCGGTTTGCTTTTTACGCCTATCGGCATGATGGCAGGACTGTTCATTGGCGCTGTTCTGGGCGACCTGAAAGAAGGCAAATCACCGGTAGAAGCGCTGAAAGCCGGAGTTGGCTCCTACCTGGGAACGCTGGCGGGCATTGTCATCAAGTGCATTGTGGCGCTGGTTATTAGCTTCCCGGTTTGGTATGTGCTTTCGTTGAAAGCCTGGCAAGCCATGACCCACTGAGGGCTTTAGCTTGTTTAGACTGGTTTGCTGATGACTTTCTGCGGTTTTCCAAACCCTGTCAAAGCTTCTCGGCGGCTCTCGTGCAATTGAAACGCGCCGGTGAAAAGCAGTGAAACGCCTGCTTCTTCGAGCCTTCCAAGCCATTTTTGAAGTTCGGGAAGCACCAGCCAGCCTCGACGTACAATCCTTCCTGATGGGTCGGTAAATCGTCTCCAGCCCGCAAGCCTGAAATCGGCCGGAAAATCGGCATCGTCGCCGGCCAACAACAACTCCAGCGAAACATCATTGGCCAAAGGCGAGAGCGAAAGCACCGGTAAATGCGTGTATCGATAACTGTAGTTTTCGGTCACCAGACGCTGCACATCCTTTAACACCGCCGAGCCGGTTGGTAAGCTTCCGGCACCCTTTCCCGCTGTAAACCACGGACCATTGAACGGAAAATCAAACTGCAAAGCATTGTTCTCCTGAACGATGGTTCCGAGTCCTTCGCCAGCCGGCACCAGGGTGGGTAAAACCCAGGAGGCCAGTCCTTTTCGGGTTTGTATGCTGCGTGCGACCAAACGAATGCTCTTCCCTTCGAGCAGGGCCAATTCACGGTCGGCCCGACTGAGATTGCGAATCGAAAACCGCAACACCGCAGCCGGATCGTTCAGCACGCCAAAAGCATGCAGGTTGAGCAGGGTAAGTTTGTAGGCGGCGTCCCAGCCATCCACATCCGACGACGGATCGGCTTCGGCAAAACCGGCTTGCTGAGCCAAAAGCAGGGCTTCGTTAAAGCTTAAGCCGTCCTGCTCAATGCGACTCAGAATATAATTCGTGGTTCCATTGAGAATGCCGCCTGCCGCAACCGGTTTTTCATAGGCAAAATAACGGTCGAGGGTCTGCAAAACAGGAATGGAGGCCGCCACCGCAGCTTCATACAAAAAGGGCGTATTGGTTTGCCGGCTAAGCCGAACGAGGTCTTCCAGCTTTTGGGCAATGGCTTTCTTACTGGCCGACACCACAGGAATGCGCCTGAGTAGCGCGTTTTTGATGATTTCGTAGGCAGCCTGCGCATCGTTGGTAGCCTCCACCACCAGGTTAACCCGCTCATCTTCCCATACTTGCGCCGCGTCGTAAACCAACAGGCTTTGAGGAACCGCTCGTTTTTTGGTTTTCGACTTAACCACGATGTATTGAATGGATACATCGCGACTCTGGGAGGCCTGCAAAAGATTGAAAAATCCTTGTCCAACCACGCCCAAACCAAAAAGGGCTATTTGATATTGAGGTTTTGTGTTCATGCCAATGTAAGGTGTTTGTTCAACAGAAATTGTGTTATTCCACGGGCAATTGCGCGCGTTTCAATCAGAAATCCATCGTGCCCGTAAAGCGATTTAATGCTCAGGTAGCGGGCATCAGGAATGAAAAGGGCTAAAAACTGCTGTTCCTCGGGCGGGAAAAGCCCATCCGAATCTATTGAAAGCACTAATGTTGAGGCCTTTATGCGACCAAGTGCTTGCTCAACGCTGCCTCCGCCCCGGCCTACATCGTGCGAATCCATGGCATTCAGGAGCGTTTCGTAGCTGTAAGCATTGAAGCGGTTGGCGAGCTTTCGGCCCTGGTGCTGCATGTAGGTGATGGCCTTTCGCTCAAACATGTTGGCCTCCGTTGTTTCGTCAGGTTGGCTGCGCTGAAAGGCTCCATACGATCGGTAGCTCATCATGGCGATAGCCCTTGCAGCCTCCAGACCGGCTTTCCCGGCAAAAGGAAGCGGCTCGCCAAAACTCGGGTCGGTTCGCAGGGCCATCCGCTGTGCTTCGTTAAAAGCCACGCCCCACGAAGAGTGGCGGGCATTGGTAGCCAGCAATACGAGGTGCTCAAAGCGCTCCGGTTCTTCGATGGCCCACTCGAGAGCCTGTTGCCCGCCCAATGAGCCACCCACCAACATCTTTATATTCCGAATACCAAGCGCATCGGCCAAACGCTGGTGCGCCTTCACCATATCGCGGATACTCACCCGCGGAAACTTCCCATACCAGGGCTGGCCGGTTTCGGGATTGGTTGAAAGCGGGCCGGTGGTACCATAGCAAGAGCCAACAACATTGGCACAAATCACCGCAAAGCGGGAAGTGTCGAAAACCGCCTCCTCGCCTACCATACCGGGCCACCAGGTTTGCACGTCGCTGTTGGCGGTAAGGGCATGACATACCCAGATTACATTGTCGCGGTTTGGGCTGAGCGCCCCCCGAATGTGGTAAGAAATTTCCACACCGGGGAGCACATCACCCGACTCAAACAAAAAAGGCTCAGGAAAGAACAAGGTCTCCACCAGAATCAGTATTTACAGGGTTATTGACGTAATCGAGGGCTTGCAGCAGATCGGCCTTCAGATCGATAATGTTCTCAATGCCTACCGACAAGCGGAGCAATCCGGGTTCAACGCCGGCCGATCGTTGTTCGGCTTCACTGAGCTGCTCATGGGTTGTACTGGCCGGTTGAATGATGAGCGTTTTGGCATCACCCACATTGGCCAGGTGAGAAATCAAACGGAGGCGATTGACCAAAGCATCGGCCTCTTCCTTGCCTCCGTTGAGCTTAAAGCTAAGCACACCGCCAAATCCTCGCTTGAAATACTTGCGTGCCAAAGCATTGTAAGGCGAAGTGCTCAATCCGGGGTAGTTTACATACTCCACTCCGGGCTGCTCCTGA
>CANHCM010000189.1 GCA_947459155.1 Bacteroidota bacterium
CGTGGCTTTGCGGATGCTCAGCAAGCTCCGGAATGGTTCACTACAACGCCTTCTAAAGCTGTTCCAAAAGCCATTGCCAACGCCGGTTTAAGCAAAAATGATATTGGTTATTACGAAATCAATGAGGCATTTTCCGTAGTGGCCATTGCCAACAACCAGCTGCTCGATCTGAATCCAGCGGTGGTAAACGTGAATGGCGGCGCCGTTGCGCTCGGACACCCACTGGGCAATTCAGGTTCGAGAATCATCGTAACTCTGCTCAATGTGTTGGAACAAAATAACAGTAAATACGGTGTGGCCTCGCTTTGCAATGGCGGTGGAGGCGCCTCGGCAATTGTTGTGGAGAAAATTTAATCTGAACCGGGAGAGGGCTCATGCCTTCTCCCTATTTTTCGGGCTATGGAAACGTCATACGGCATTTGTAATCTCAGCGTAGTTCCGGGCAGAGCAGAACCTTCCGACAAGAGCGAAATGATTACCCAACTGCTTTTTGGGGAACATTTTAGCATTTTGAAAGAGTCGGGCAACTGGATTTATATACGCTGCGCTTTTGATGACTATGAGTGTTGGATTGATCGCAAGCAATACCAATCAATTTCGTCAGAAACCTTTGCCGATTTGGAGCAACATGAGTCTGCTGTGAGTATGGAATTGTTAAGTGTGGTTGATGATAGCCAACAGTCGCAGTACTTTCCAATCGTAGCGGGTTCGTCGTTGCCGTTTTTCGATGGCAAAACCTGCAATCTGGAAGGCTATGAATATCAGTTTGATGGCCTTAGCTCATTGCAAAATTCTTCGGAAAATAAGGTCGAGCTGCTGCTTCAGTTTGCCTGGATGTATCGCAATAGCCCGTACCTCTGGGGAGGACGCTCGCCAATGGGCATAGATTGTTCAGGATTTGTTCAGGTGGCCTTTAAGGCGATTGGTATAAAGATGCCACGCGATGCCTATCAACAGGCTGAATGCGGTGAGGTGCTCGGATTTATTTCTGAAGCCGGTCCGGGCGATCTGGTATTTTTCGACAATGCCGAAGGAAAAATCATTCATGTGGGCATTTTAATTAACAACCAGCAAATTTTGCACGCCAGTGGCAAGGTTCGCATAGATGCGATTGACCATCAAGGCATATTTAATCGGGAAACGGGTCAGTATACCCACAATTTAAGATTGATAAAAAGAATCATTTCATAAATACCCAAATTATTTTAACACGCATTCAAGCCTTTCAAAAGCCGGAGTATTGAACAATAACATTCTTTCAGTACACCAAACATAACCTTAGGCACAGCTTGGTATTTCAATAAAAAAGCATGATTAAAATCCACCTCCAACTCCATTAAATTGGTAATAAGAGGTTGTGAAAATTTACCCAGCTAATTTACCGAACTAATTGGGGTCTTTCTTCAAAAACTCATCCGTGTAATGCCCTCGCTCCTGCTCTTTTGAGAACTTTTGGGCGTTAAATTCCTGCGATTTTCCTTTTGGAATGGACAATGAAGTCCAACCGTTTTCGCTGAGCATTTTTCCAATAAATACGATTTGCCCGATGTGATATGGATAATGGGCCAATTGGCGGTTAATGGCTTCTGTGACCGTATGGCCCTGGTTGCGGATATACACTATGCTTTCGAGATCGTTAACCGTTAGCGTGTCCATGGCCTGAAAAAGACAATTCCAGCCTTCGTTCCACAATTGCAGCAGCTCGTCGCGGCTGGTGATGTCGTTTTCGAATTCTGCATCACGGTCGCGAAAGTCTTTCTCGCCATCAGAATTCAAAAAGTCGGTCCAGCGTGAACGCATATTTCCCCATAAATGCTTTACAATCGTTGCAATACTATTGCTGTCGTCGTTGAATTTCCAAAACAGCTGATCATCATCCAACTGAGCAAAGGTTTTTTCGCCCAGCAATTTGTAGTACTCAAACTGTTTTCTGGTGCTTTCAAGGTAATCGTTCGTCATGGCTCAAGGGAAATACACTGGTTTGATGCTGTTCTAAAACGCAGATTTAAAAGCTACTGCAAGCCAAATCTGCTGTTTTTAAAATCGATGAAAACGGTATTATTTAAAAAGAGCTTATTGCCCATTAATCCATCAATGCCGGCTGCTTTAAATTGCGCTTCAATTTCTGATTGCTTATACCAATTACTCCATAAGTTTTGAATGGATTTAATTCTCTGCAATTTAAATAAGTCTACCGAATTGCTACAAAGAATACGAATAAATGTCCTCAATTTTTCAATTACTCATCATGAAGGTTTACGTTTACTTGAAATGAAGTAGAGCATGTTAGTGCGTCGATTGGATGTGCTGCATTTACATTTGAGCCCGCATGGAATTGAAGAACAATGGCACAACGAAGGCTCGCGCAAGCGGGTGAAGCGGATACCGAGCAAAACAGAGTGAGCGTGAGAGTGGGAGCGAAAATCGAGAGTGAATAGAAAGCTGAGATTGAGTGGAAAGAGCCTGTGGGGGCGGCTCTGTTTTGCGGAGTATGAGCGAAACACGCGGTGCCCGCCCAACTGCTCAAGGCTGCGAAGGAAGCCAACCGGGCATGCGCCCAAAATCTGTGTATGGCATTCGCCGAAAGGCAGGACAAAATTGGCTTTACCCGAAATGGGCTGCATCAGGTTGTGGGGCGACCTGCTGAGCGCGATTGCAGAATGAGCTGAATAACAGGAGCTAAGGTCAGGAGAATGAGGCAGCCGGCGACGTTGTACCACAGAAAGCTGAGGGTGTCGTCTAAGGCGATGGCGAAAACGCTAAGTTGCGCCAAAATTGCGGCGATAAACACCGCTTTTCCACCCACTTTCCGTAGCCAGAACGCGGTGAGGAAAATGCCAAGTAATGGTCCGTAAAACAACGAACCCAGAATATTCACGGCTTCGATGAGGCTGTTGCCGATTTCGGAGGCGAAACAGGCGATGAGTACGCAAAACAAGCCCCAGTAAAGGGTGTAACGGCGCGACCATCGGAATTGCTCCTCGTCGCTCAGGGCCTGCTTTTGAAAGCGCAAATGCAAATCGATCATGGTCGACGAAGCCAAGGAGTTGAGCGCCGCAGCGATAGAGCCCCATGCAGCGAGGAAAATAATGGCGATCAGCAGGCCAACTAAGCCAACCGGCAGATAATCGAGCACAAAGCGCAGAAAAATATAGTTGTTGTCGTTGGTATCGGCGCCGGGCATGGCTTTTTTCAAACTCCCTTTAAGCTGGTTTCGGAGGCTATCGGCGCTAGCCTGACTGTTTCGTAAATCGGCCAGGGCCTGATTGGCGGCTTCGGTTTGCTCAAGTTTGCGGGCTTCGGTAAATCGCACCGCAGCTTCGCGACGTCGAGCAATGGTGGCTTCAAACTGGGTTTCAGTTTGAATGACCACCTCTCGGGCCTCGGTTTGGCGGGCCTTCTCGAGCAGCGCCTTATTGAAAAACACCGGAGCCGAAGTAAACAGGTAAAAGCCGAAAACCAGCACCCCAAGCAACAAGATGAAAAACTGCATGGGTACTTTCACAAAGCCATTCATAATCAGGCCCATGCGACTTTCCTGCATCGACTTGGCCGTGAGGTAGCGTCCAACCTGGCTTTGATCGGTTCCGAAATACGAGAGGGCCAGAAAGAAACCTCCGATCAACCCGCTGAATATGTTGTACTTGTCGCCCCAATTAAATGATCCGTTTTCGTCAATGCCGGTAGTTATCACATTAAGTTTTCCCAAACTGCCACTGAGGTGCAATGCATCCACAAAGCCGAGCCCTTCGGGAAGCATGCGTACCACGAGGAACCCAGCCAAAAGCAGCCCTCCGAAAATGATGAATAACTGCAGCTGTTGGGTGTATGCCACCGCTCTTGCTCCGCCACTTACGGTGTAGATGATGAGTAATCCGCCCATCACGAGGTTGGTGAGGTAAATGTTCCAGCCCAGCAGGGCCGACAAAATCAGCGAAGGAGCGTAAATGCTCACCCCGGTTGAAAGTCCGCGCGAGACCAAAAAAAGCACCGACGTTAGGGTGCGGGTGCGCAGATCGAAGCGGTTTTCGAGATACTCATAAGCCGTGTACACGTTAAGCCGGTGAAAAACGGGCACAAAAAACACCGCAATCACGATCATTGCGAGGGGCAGTCCGAAATAATACTGCACGAAGCGCATACCATCGCTGTAGGCTTGTCCGGGACCGCTCAAAAAGGTAATGGCGCTGGCCTGCGTACCCATGATGCTCAATAGGACAAGAAACCAGGGCAAGGAACGGTTAGAGCGGAAGTATCCGTCTAAATCGCGCGTGCTGCGGCTTTTGTAGATTCCATAGCCAACAATTCCGGCCAGTGTTAGCACCAAAACAAGTAGATCGATGGTGCTCATGAGAAGAGTTGACTAATCCAAGCGTAAATGCCGATCTGCAGCGCCAGAAACAGCAGGAGCAGCAGGTACAGTGGACGAAAATCGCGTTCCTTAGGGTCGCTCATAGGTTCCTATGGAGAGGAGGTTTGCAAAAAGTCGGAAGGCTCCGGGTACGCCGGCCGGCAATTGACGAAAAAATGAAAGTCCGGTGTACACAAAATGCCCCTCGCCGTAAGGAGCGTACAACAAAGCCCCGCTCAGCTCCGACTCGCCGGGGTCGGCCATGCGAAGGAGGTCGGCATAGCGGCTGTCGACTTTCTCGCTGAAATACAGTCCGCGTTCCTGCACCCAGCCATCGAAGTCGAGCGCATTGATGCGGTTGGGATGGTTAAACAAGGGATGCTTCGGATCGACCATTTTCACCTCGGCGGTTTCGTCGGTTACGCGGTTGCGGGAAATCTCAAACGGGAAAGGACCGGGCTCCACCTTCACGTCAGAAATCCAGTTGCGGGTGTTGTACTGCACGATAAGCGTACCGCCTTTCTTAGTGTACTCGAGCAGCAGCGGCATCCATTGCGCCATTTCTTCGCGCGAATTCAAAGCCCTGACACCGACTACAACGGCCGGAGTTTGCAAGGGATCGAGTGCACGAATGCGGTCTTCGTCCAACACATCAACCTTGTAACCCGCGCCTGTCAAGGCTTCGGCCACTTCATCACCCGCACCTTCAACATACCCAATGCGGGTCACGCCACGTTCCATGGGCGCGTAGCAAACCTTTATACTGAGTGGACTGTGGCGTGTTTGAATCGGTATATGGTCGTATTGAATACGAATCGTTTCTTGCACCGGTTGGGGCTTACCTCCTTGCGCAGGCGTAAAATCGAGGGTAGCACGACTGCAAAAGGGCTGTCGCTCAACCCTCGAAGGCGGCATTTGCAGGCTAAACACGAGTTGGTGGCTCTTCCCTTTGAGTGTAGAAAGGTCAATTTCGGCCGGACTCACCCGAAATCCTGAATTCTCACCCAGGTTGAGGCTTAGTTTTCCTTTGAGGCTATCGCGCAGCAGATCAACGAAAAAGCGGAGTTCGAGCGCTGTTTTTCCATCGGTTTGCAGCACTTTTTGCGCGGCTCTTCCCCTTATCGGGGGGATGACTTCAACGGTACGGATGAGTTCACCTTTCACCGGGTCGACCCACTTGTAAGTCAAGGGC
>CANHCM010000190.1 GCA_947459155.1 Bacteroidota bacterium
ACTTCGGTTTTTCCAAAGCCCACATCACCGCAAACCAGACGATCCATCGGAATTTCGCGCTCCATATCGCGCTTTATATCGCGGGTAGCCTTTAACTGATCGGGAGTATCTTCGTAGATGAACGAAGCTTCCAGCTCATTCTGCAGGTAGGTATCTTTGCTAAAAGCGAAGCCTCTTTTGGATTTACGTTCTGCGTATAATTTAATTAAATCGCGGGCAATATCTTTTACCCTGCTTTTGGTTTTCTGTTTTAAGGAGCTCCAGGCGTTGCTCCCCAATTTATTCAGCTTAGGCTCTGTTCCTTCTTTGCCGGTGAACTTCGATATTCGGTGCAATGAATGGATGCTGACATATAAAATATCGTTGTCGCGATACACCAAACGAATCGCTTCTTGTTGCTTACCATTCACATCAATTTTCTCAAGCCCGGCATATTTGCCCACACCATGATCGACGTGGGTAACAAAATCGCCGGGTTGCAAGCCCCGCAACTCTTTGAGTGTTATGGCTTCTTTTTGTTGATGGCCATCTTTTAATCTGAACCGATGATACCGATCGAACAGCTGATGGTCGGTGAAGCAAGCTAACTTTAATTGATGATCAATAAAACCTTCGCTGAGTGCTATATTGATGGGTATAAAACGAATGTCTTTACCAATATCTTCAAATATGGCATAAATACGTTCAATTTGTCGAGGATTATCGGATAAAATAATGTTGGAATATTTCTTATTGGTAAGTTCGGTGAATTTGGTGGTGATTAAATTAAAGTTCTTTTTAAAAGATGGCTGGGGTTCTGTATGTAATTGAATAATCTTTCTATTGGGGAATACCGCTCTGCTTCCAATTTCAACAATTGGAAGCGCACTGAGTAATTCGACAATTTGAGCAGCTTGACAGAATAACTCTTCCGGCGGAAGTTGAACACTGGACTGCGCCTGCGCATCAAAAACCTCCTGTGCTTTTTTAAAATCCTTCTCAATGCGCTCGATGAGCAATTCAGTTTCCCGGATCCATATTGAGGTATTGGGGGAAATAAACTCTAAAAAACAGGCTCTGCTTTCCTTGAGGATTTTTCCTTGTACATCGGGCACAATGGTGATAAACTCTAGGTTGCGGTTCGACAGTTGATCGGAAGGATTGAAGGCCCTGATTGAATCTACTTCTTCGCCGAAAAACTCTATCCGGTAGGGAAATTCATCCGAATAGGAAAATACATCTAAAATACCACCACGAATAGCAAATTGGCCCGGTTCCAACACAAAGTCGACCCGCTCAAAGTCATATTCATAAAGGAAATCACTTACAAAATCGATGGAAAGTTTCTCGCCTCGTGAAATTCTAACCGTGTTTTTCTGAAGTGTTCCGTGGGTAACTACTTTTTCGAGCAAAGCCTCAGGGTAAGTAACAACAATTAACGGTTTGCTGGTAGAATGCAAGCGGCTGAGCACTTCAGCACGAAGCAGTTTCTGATTGGGATCGGCGGCTTCCGGGTCATAAACACGTTTCGACGCTGAAGGGAAAAACAGAATTTCATCCTGCGGTAGCAGCACTTCCAAATCGTTTAAAAAGAAAGCGGCCTGCTCACGATCGGGCAGAATGGCCAATACCGGTTGCTGATTTTGCGACTTCCAGGCCGCGAGTATCAATGAGATTGAGGCCCCACTGCCACCCAGTAGATGGTAACGGCTTCGTGCGGTAGGAATTCCCAGTTCGAGCAAGGCTGGATGCTCGGTAAATCGTTGTAAAAGTTCAGCAGTTGTCAAGCGGGTTTTTAACAGTTGGAAAGTTGAATTGTTTCAAAGCCGCTTTCAGGACTCTTTTCCGTTGGCATATTGAGGCTTCATTTCAGCATCGCTGTATTGACGGAGGTAATCCATCGCTTCCTCAACCATTTGTGTAGACCCAACAAAAAGTGGACAGCGCTGATGAATATCGGTTGGCTCAATTTCCAAAATATTCCGATAGCCATCGGTTGCACGTCCTCCAGCCTGTTCCATGAGCATGGCCATTGGATTGCATTCGTACATCAAACGAAGTTTTCCGGCAGGAGAGCCCAGGGTTGTTGGATAAATATAAATTCCACCTTTAATTAAATTCCGGTGAAAATCGCTCACTAATGAACCAATATACCTCAAAGTATATGGCTTTTTATTGGCTTTATCGTCGATCTGAAGGCTTTTTATATACCGTTTTACGCCTTCGGGAAAATGCACAAAATTGCCTTGATTGACCGAATAAATATTTCCACCCGAAGGAATTCTCATATCGGGATGAGAGAGGCAAAATTCGCCGATCGATGGATCGAGTGTAAATCCATTGACGCCATTTCCGGTGGTATACACGAGCATTGTGGATGAACCATACACCACATAACCGGCGGCAACCTGGTCGTAGCCGGGCTGCAGAAAGTCGTCGACTGTTGCAGGGCCGTTTTTGGTTTTACGGCGGTAAATGGAAAAGATGGTTCCTACAGATACATTCACATCGATGTTGGAAGAGCCGTCGAGCGGATCGATAGCGACGATGTATTTACCGGAACTGGAAGCCCCATCGAACAAGATTATTTCATCGTTCTCTTCGGAAGCCACACCCGCACATTCGCCCCCAGTAGCTAAGGCCGCGAGAAACTGCTCATTGGCAAAGACATCCAGCTTCTTCTGCGATTCTCCCTGTACGTTTTCAGAGCCGGCCTCACCAAGAATATTGACCAAACCGGCTTTGTTTACTTCACGGTTAACAATCTTAGCAGCGATTGCAATGTCGCTTAATAAACTCGACAATTCGCCTTTGGCAAAGGGGAAGTCAGCCTGCTTATCGATGATAAACTCACCCAAAGTGGTGAGGTTTCGCTTGGGTTGGCGGTACATACACTAGTTTGATTGGGACAACAAAGATAATAAAGCTGAATTGCCAGCCTTAGGGTACGCATAAAAAGCGACTCCGGAAGTGATTCCGAAGCCGCTTTCTCCTTACTCAACAATCAAACTATTTAAAATCTGCTTAGCGCCTACTTAATTCACCTTGAGCTTTGCATTGCGGAAAAAGAGGTGATTTTCAATCATATCGAGAACAATGGGCTGCTCCTTTGACAATGTTCCACCCAAAATTTGTTTGCTCAGCTCATTGAGCACTTTGCGTTGAAACAATCGCTTTACCGGACGCGCCCCAAACTGAGGATCGTAGCCCAATTCGGCCAACCATACAAGTGCTTCGGGCGTGGCTTCGAGCGAAAAACCTTGCTCAGCGAGCATTTTCTGCACAGCCTCGAATTGAATGTTTACAATCGACTGGACATTCTCGCGATTGAGCGGGTGGAACATGATTATATCATCGATTCGATTTAAAAATTCAGGACGAATTGTTTTTTTCAATAAATCGAACACTTTCACTCGCGCCTCTGCATACAGTTCCTCTCGGTCGAAATCAATCACATTTTCGAAGGTTTCCTGAATTAAGTGCGAACCGATATTCGAGGTCATAATGATGATTGTATTTTTGAAATTCACCACACGTCCTTTGTTGTCTGTTAATCGGCCGTCGTCGAGCACTTGCAATAAAACGTTAAACACGTCGGGGTGGGCTTTTTCAATTTCATCGAGTAGGACCACACTGTAGGGCTTCCGGCGCACTGCTTCGGTAAGCTGGCCACCTTCGTCGTAACCTACATAGCCCGGAGGCGCTCCAACCAATCTGCTCACGGTATGCCGTTCCTGATACTCGCTCATATCGATGCGCGTCATGGCTTGCTCGTTATTGAACAGGAATTCAGCGAGGGCTTTGGCCAGCTCGGTTTTACCCACACCGGTAGTACCCAGAAAAATAAAACTTCCAATGGGTCGCTTTTTATCTTGTAAACCGGCTCTGGCGCGGCGAATGGCGTCGGAAACAGCTTCAATGGCCTCGTCTTGCCCAACCACACGTTTGTGCAATTCGGCTTCTAAATACAGTAATTTTTCGCGCTCACTTTGTAGCATTTTGGTAACCGGTATGCCAGTCCAACGGCTTACCACACCGGCAATATCTTCCGCGTCGACCTCTTCTTTGATCATGGCTTTTCCTTGCTGCGACTGCGCCAATTGTTCACGGAGCTGTACAATTTCCTGTTCAGCTTCTTTGATGCGGCCGTAGCGGATTTCAGCTACTTTCCCAAAATCGCCGGCTCGTTCGGCTTGCTCAGCTTCAAACTTAAAATGCTCAATTTGGGTTTTGGCTTTTTGGATTCGGTCGAGCACATCTTTCTCACTTTGCCAGCGGGCGCGGAAAGCTGAGCGTTCTTCACTCAAATTCGCGATTTCTTCGTTGAGCTGATTTAATTTTTTATCGTCGTTTTCACGTTTGATGGCTTCACGTTCAATTTCAAGCTGACGAATTCGGCGCTCTAATTCATCCAATTCTTCGGGCAGAGAATTAATTTCCATGCGCAATTTGGAAGCTGCTTCGTCGATGAGGTCGATGGCTTTATCGGGTAGAAAACGGTCGTTGATGTAACGTTGACTCATCTCTACCGCGGCAATGATGGCTTCGTCTTTAATCAAAACCTGGTGGTGATTTTCGTATTTTTCTTTTAAACCACGAAGAATCGAAATGGCGTCGGCGGCATCGGGTTCATCGATCAAGACCTTTTGAAATCGGCGTTCCAGGGCCTTATCTTTCTCGAAATACTTCTGGTATTCGTTGAGTGTTGTGGCCCCAATGGCGCGGAGTTCGCCACGACTTAAGGCGGGCTTTAAAATATTGGCAGCATCCATGGCACCTTCGCCACCACCGGCTCCAACGAGCGTGTGAATTTCGTCGATAAACAAGACAATATCACCATCAGACGAAGTTACTTCTTTGACAACCGCTTTAAGCCTTTCTTCAAATTCGCCTTTATATTTTGCACCTGCGATGAGGGCTCCCATATCGAGCGAATAAATTTGTTTTGATTTCAAATTTTCCGGTACATCACCATTCACAATTCGGTGTGCTAAGCCTTCGGCGATGGCGGTTTTACCTACACCGGGCTCACCAATGAGAATTGGATTGTTTTTGGTTCGTCGTGAAAGAATTTGCAAAACACGTCGAATTTCCTCGTCGCGGCCAATTACCGGATCTAACTTACCGGAACGCGCCATTTCGTTGAGATTCTTTGCGTATTTATTCAGTGAGTTATATGTTTCTTCGGAGGAGGCTGACGTTACTTTTTGCCCTTTTCGTAATTCCTGAATTGCTGCCCGGAGTGCTGCGTCGCTTAAACCGACATCCTTTAACAGACGCGCCACAGCATCGTTTCCGTTGAGCATGGCAAGGCAGAGGTGTTCGATGGTTACAAATTCATCTTTCATCTCCTGCATGAAAGTGATGGCTTTGGTAAGCGCTTGTTGAGCGGGCTGGCTCAAATAAGGCTGAGCCCCGCTTACTTTCGGATAACCTTGAACAATGGCCTGAAGCGC
>CANHCM010000191.1 GCA_947459155.1 Bacteroidota bacterium
GTACCAATTTACCTGTGGGAATCAACACTATCAATGATGGAGTATCAGACGCGTTTAGCCCGATTTGTCCTCCAGGTGGATTGAACAACACCCAGTATTATTTCGACAATAGTGCTTCGCAAAATTTCGCGTTAGACGGATTCACTGTGCCATTATTGTGCGAGGCTCAAGTGCAATGCGGCGAAACCTATCACATTAAGCTCGTCATCGCAAACGGTACCGATACTTCGCTCGACTCTTGGGTTTTCCTCGAAGCTGAAAGTTTTACGACTCCAATCCCAACACTGAGTATTGCTAATTTACTTCCCGACACCGCCGTTATCGAAGGCTGTCTAAATGGCGACATCGTATTTACGCGCGATTTGGCAGATGAGGAAGTTATCTTCCCTGTTACCTATGGTGGAAGTGCGATAAATGGTGTGGATTACACAGGCTTACCCGACACTTTGATTTTTCCTGTTGGTGTGACTGCCGTTCCTTTTACATTGGTTCCTACCAATGATGGTATCACCGAGAATGGCTTTGAGACGATTGAAATTGGATTTCGATTTGTTAATGATTGCGGCGATACCGTCGATGTGAGTAGAACAATTAAGATTCGTGATCCCTACGAGTTGAATATAGTTAGCCCTGATCCAACTATTGATTGTCCTACAGCCAATTACACAGTAGGTGTCCAAGTAAGTGGAGGATACGAACCCTACCAATTCGAATGGAGCGTGAACAACTTAATTACACCAACCATTAACGTTCCCATTTTTGAGACACAAACATTCACTGTTCAAATAACCGATAGCCTCGATTGTGAGTTTGTGCGAACAGCCGATACCATAACTGTTACGCTTACCTACGATAGTCTTCTTACCCAGGTGGTTGAAGAAGAAATTTGTGCCGGCGATACCATTGAAATTTCCACCAATGCCGCATTTGGTCTTCAGCCTTACACCTTTAACTGGGGCTCATTCGGAAATACCGACACCATCACGGTTACAGCAACCGATACCACAGTGTTCGAATATACCATTGTCGACGCTTGCGGCATTTCACGAACAGACTCCGTAATTGTGAACGTTCCCGATTATGAGCCCATTGAAATCTTCCCCAAAGACACTACAATCTGTTCTAAAGACGGCCTAGCAGTGCTATATGCTCCTGCTGAGGGCGGAAATGGCGAGTACATTTGGGAATGGGCCGGGCCGGGAACAATTACTCAGTTTAACGATTCGGTATTCAATGCGGCACCTCCTACTACGTCTACTTACCTTGTAACCGTAACCGATGGATGCGGCTCCGTTGCTGTTGATACGATGCAGGTTGAGGTCATCAATTGCGTTCTACAGGTCGGTAACGCCTATAGCCCCAACGGCGATGGGAAAAATGATGTCTTTTTCATCAATTTCATCGAACAATACCCCGACAATGTGGTGAGCCTCTTCAACCGCTGGGGAAATAAAATATTTGAAGCCCAGAGCTATAAGAATGACTGGGATTTTGAAAACACTCCTTCCGGAACTTATTACTACGTAGTAGATCCGGGCGATGGAACGGACCCTCTTCGTGGTTTTATCTCTTTGTTTAAGGAATAACACCTCACGCACAAGTAAGATTGAAGGGTTTCGGCATTGCCGGAGCCCTTTTTTGTTGCCGTACAACAAGCTCAACCTCTGCTGATGGCCTAAGCACATCGGCTAAATCCGGGCTTTTGCACCACCCATTCACAAGCTTATCCACAGTCCTGTTGATTTCAAAAAATAACAGAAAGTCGGGGGTATTTCCGGGAGCCCGAACTTTACACCGGGAAGGGGAAAGCTGCGGGATTCCCTTCGACTGTTTGGTCCAAATTGTCAAGGAAAAAATGTCTGTTCCACCCCAAAGAAATCAACACAATGGTGAGGCTTGGGTCGAAAAGCTGTCTGTTTTAGATGAGTCCCAATTTGAAAGTATCGGAAACACCGTTATGCCATATCAACTAATTACCTTAGCCGCATGAAGTGTATTGTCCGCATCATTTTATTGCTTTCCTGTATGAACCTTTCCATCCACGCCCAGCCCGATCCTCACAGTGCGGCTCGTCCATCGGAAGCAGTAATCACCCACCTTTCCCTCAATCTGGAGGTCGACTTTGAAGCAAAACGGCTGAAGGGAAAAGCCACCTACCGCATCGATAAATCGCCACAAAGCCGCGAAATTTGGCTCGATACCCGTAACCTGAAAATCGAAGACGTTCGCTATGCCGATGGCTCCAAAGCCAATTACTCCTGGGGCGAAGAAAAACCATTCCTCGGAAAGCCCTTGCGAGTAGAGCTACAGCCCAATACCAACAGCCTCTCAATTGAATATTCCACCACCGAAGGCGCTGAGGCCATCCAATGGCTGGAGCCGGAACAAACCCAAAGCCGAAAGCCCTTTCTGTTTACCCAAGGTCAGGCCATCCTCACACGCACCTGGATTCCAATTCAGGATAGCCCCGGAATTCGTTTCACCTGGGATGCCGAAGTGAAGACTCCTCTGGAGTTTATGGCCGTTATGAGCGGGCGTAACATCCAAAAACGCAACGACACCGGCGTTTATTCCGTGCAAATGGAGCTGCCCGTTCCTGCCTATCTCATCGCGCTGGCCGTGGGCGACCTGCAATTCACTCCAATTGGAGAACGATGTGGCGTCTATGCCGAGGCTCCAACTATGGCCAAAGCAGCTTACGAGTTCGCCGACATGGAGAAGATGCTCTTGGCCGCCGAAGGACTATTCGGGCCATACCTATGGGGCCGATACGATGTGCTGGTGTTGCCGCCTTCTTTCCCCTTCGGGGGGATGGAAAATCCACGCCTAACCTTTGCTACTCCTACCATCATTGCCGGCGACCGCTCACTCACAGCGTTGATCGCCCACGAACTTGCCCACAGCTGGTCGGGCAATCTCGTTACAAACTCCAACTGGAACGATTTCTGGCTCAATGAGGGCTTCACCGTGTACTTTGAACGTCGCATTATGGAGGCGCTATACGGCCCCGACTACGCGCAAATGCTCGAAGTGCTGGGCTATGGCGACTTAACATCGACCCTAAACGAATTGGGTTCGGATAGTCCCGATACAAGGTTGAAACTCAGTTTAGAGGGCCGTGATCCGGATGATGGTATGTCAGACATCGCCTACGAAAAAGGCTGCTTCCTGTTGTGCTACCTCGAGGAACAGGTTGGGCGACCTGCCTTCGATGTTTTTCTAACCCGTTATTTTAAGGAGTTTGCATTTAAAGGCATCACTACAGAGCGCTTCATTCAGTTTTTGCACAAGCAGCTTAAATTGAGCGAGGAGCAAAAGGCCGTGGTGCAGCGATGGATCTTCTCTCCGGGCCTTCCCGCCGAATGTAAGGTTCCGAACAGCACACGCTTCGACAATGTGCAAGTGGCCGTGCAGCAGTTTATCAGCGGAAACGAAGCGCTCAACATCCAAAGTACAAGCGGCTGGACTTCGCATGAATGGCTGTTTTTCATCCGGAATTTACCCGGAACACTGAGCGACGTTCAGTTAGCGCTGCTCCTGAAAATGGGTTGGTACGAATCAGGCAATTCCGAGATTCGTTTTGCCTGGCTGATGAATCGTGTACAAGCCGGCGACACAGCTGCATTTCCTCATGCCGCGCGCTTCCTTTCGGAAGTTGGTCGCCGTAAGTTTGTGTTGCCGCTATACACCGCATTGTTAAGTCAGGCCAGTATGCGCAACGAGGCGATTGCCCTGTTCAGGGATCAGGCCTCACGCTATCATGCAGTTACCCGAAACAGTGTGGAAGAACGCATCAAAAGCCTGAAAAAATAATGTTCCCACAATCTGTAAATCCTTAGGTTTGCAGCAAAAATCCGATTATGTCAATCAATACAACTGCCTTTAAAGGGCAAACCGTAAACTTGATAGATGACCTTCCCGAAGTAAGTGGAACGGCCTACGATTTCACCTTTGTAAAATCTGACTTAAGCGAAACCTCGCTTTACGATTACGAAGGGAAAATCAAGGTCCTCATTGGCGTACCCAGTCTGGATACCGGAGTTTGTCAGAAGGAAGCCCGCCAGTTCAACGAAAAGCTAAACGCCATCGATGGAGTTGTTGGTCTAGTGATTTCCAAAGACCTGCCTTTCGCTATGAAGCGTTTTTGTGAAGCGGAAGGACTGAACAATATCGTCCCGGCTTCTGATTTTCGTTATGGCGATTTCGCCCGCGAGTTTAGCACCGAAATGGCCGATGGTCCATTGAAAGGACTGGTAGCCCGCACCGTTTTCGTGGTCGATGCCAACAATAAGATTCGTTACGTTGAAATTACGCCCGATATTACAGTAGAGCCTGATTACGACAAGGTTTTGTCGGCTGTTAGCGCTTTGAAATAGGCAAATCCTCAACCCAACAAAAAAGGCGGTGTCTTCACTCAGAAGTACACCGCCTTTTTTAATTTATGTTCTGAACTTAGTTCACCAGCGAAATGTCGAACTGTACGAGATCGATAAACTGCTGCACACGGGCATCTACTTCTGCCTCGCCAAGGTTTTGGATGCGCTCAGTACCAAACTTCTCAACACTAAACGAGGCCATAGCCGAACCAAAAATCACTGCCCGCTTCATGTTCTCGAATGAAATGTCTTCGGTCGCGGCTAGATAACCAATAAAGCCCCCGGCAAAGCTGTCGCCCGCACCTGTGGGGTCGAACACTTCCTCGAGCGGTAGGGCAGGAGCGAAGAACACTTGTTCGGCATTGAAAAGCAATGCACCATGTTCGCCTTTCTTAATAATGAGGTACTTAGGGCCCATCGATAAAATCTTTTGGGCGGCTTTAACCAACGAATATTCGCCCGATAGCTGGCGCGCTTCTTCATCGTTGATGGTAAGCACATCTACACGCTTGAGCAGGCTGTGCAGCTCGTCTAAAGCGATGTTCATCCAAAAATTCATGGTATCTAATACCACAAGTCTCGGACGTTGCTCAAGCCGATCGAGCACCTGATGCTGCACCGATGGCGCGAGGTTACCCAACATGAGGAATTCGCAGTGCTGGTAAGAATCGGGAATTACAGGGTCGAAAGTGGCCAACACGTTTAGCTGGGTATCCAGCGTATCGCGCGAGTTCATGTCGTTGTGGTAACGACCACTCCAGAAAAACGTCTTTTCTCCTTGTTTAATTTGCAGTCCCTCAGTGTTAACGCCGCGCTTCTGCATCATTTGAATGGCTTCAGCGGGAAAGTCGTCGCCGACCACCGACACGAGGTTGATTTTTTTATGGAAGTACGAGGCCGCAAGGCTGATGAATGTAGCGGCGCCGCCCACAATTTTGTCGGTTTTTCCGAAAGGGGTTTCGATGGCATCGAAAGCAACGGTGCCGATCACAAGTAAGCTCATGATGAATGGGTTTTGTTGGGGTAAACACGGATGGCCTCACGTAA
>CANHCM010000192.1 GCA_947459155.1 Bacteroidota bacterium
ATCCTGAAATAGTTTAAAATAAATTATTCGACAGTCTCCCCAAAAGTGATTAAGTTTAAATCCGGGTCGAGTATTGAAAATTCTATCTGCCCCCAGGGCTTGCGCTGCAAAGGGGCATTGGGGTGAATTTCAATTCCACGCTGCTGAAAATCTTCGTACAACAATTCAATTTCCCGAACCCGAATATACACCTGACCGTAGTTTTCATGGGGAATTAAGGTTTTATGGAGAAAAAAATGAATTTCCACATTTTCGCGTTGAAAAAGTAAATAATCGCCATAATCGCCAAGCATTGAAAAGCCCAGCTGCTGAACATAAAATGCTTTGGTTACTGCTGAATCCCGCATGGGGAGCTTCGGATTCGCACCTAAAAAATGTTTGATCATCAGCCTTATTGTTGAGCAATTTTATTGAGCAATTTTGCCATATTCTCGGTTAAAGTAACCCTCGAAAACTGCTTTGCAGCGGTAGAAATTTCCGCCGGCTCATTGTTTTTCCAGCGTCCATACAATTCCAACAAGGCCTCTTTCATGGCTTCAACGTCTTCAAAGCCACACACCATTCCGGCACCGCCTTCACGCACCACTGTAGCGGCCTGACTGTCGGTGGGGCCAATCATTAAAATCGGACGCGATGCCGCTAAATATTCAAATAACTTCCCCGTTAATGTGGCTTTGGGCGAGAAAAATCCTTGCTCTGCACTTCCGTAATTGTTGATCGATAACAACAATGCGCCTGCCTCTTGCTGCACACGATTTATTTCTTTATGCGGTAAATAGTCGGTCCAAATTGTACACTCCATTAAACCCAGGGCTTCGATTGAATTTCGAATGGAAACATCATTTTTCCCCACCAAATGCAGTCGAAAATCCTTGGCAAACGCCGAATCTGACGCTCTAAGCGCTACAATCGCCTGCCATAAATGCGGTTGATTGCGCCGGTCGTTCAAACTCCCCGTGTGCACAAGCTCAAAGTGCTGCCGATTGGGTTGGGCTTGCGTTTTAAAATCATCCGGATCGTAACCGTTGGTAATCACATGCACAGGAGTTTGCGTTTTCGCTTCAAACTCTTCTCGCATAAACGCACTCACCACTGTAACCAAGTCGGCTTCATCGAGCACGGCCTTTTCCAGGCTGGCATTTCGACGGGCCGCAAAGCCACTCATTTTTAAATCGGCCGCAAAGTCGATGTTGGTCCACGGATCGCGAAAATCAGCCAGCCACGGAATACCGGTCGACTTATGCAAAGCCCTGGCAATTAAGTGCATACTATGCGGCGGGCCGGTCGATACGAGCACATCCACCGGATTCGTTTTCAGCCAACTTTTCAGGTAGCGCACCGAAGGCGAAATCCAGAAACGACGGGCATCAGGAATAAATATATTTCCGCGAATCCACAAAGAGAGCGATTGTGCGAAGGTTTTTCGCCCTTTTTCCTGCAAAAAACCCGAAACTACGCGCTCTTCCTTTTTTTGCCCAATCAGTCGCTTGTACGCACTATAAGGCTCCCAAATGGGCTGCTTGAGCACCGTAATTCCCGCCGGAATATCGGTCGATAAACTCTTATCCAAAATCGGATACTCCGCATTTTCAGCAGTATACACGACAGGCTCCCAACCAAACTGCCGGAGATATTTCACAAACTTAAGCCAGCGTTGCACTCCTGCCCCACCCGAAGGCGGCCAGTAATACGCAATCACGAGAACCTTTTTCACAGCACGAATATACAGTTCGGCGGCAATTGATGGTTATTTCGTCGATTTTTGGGGGGCCTTTTCGCGCTATCCGCGGTAGTCGCGCAAGCCGCAACGCTCCGCTTTTGCTGCTTACCCGAGCTACCCTGCTCCTATCGCGGGCCCGTTCACGGTAAACCCAAATCTTTCGATAATTTTGGCAGCACTCGTTACAGCATAAATAAACACCTAAATTCAATTGCTACCAAATTGAATTCAAATAAATATTCCCGAAACGAGTTGATCTCCTCCGCATGAATTCAAGCAATCACTTGTACATAAACCTTTGTTCTCGCTTGTAAATCCATGTAAAATAGATCTAGAATTTAATCCAAACCTATTCAATCCAATGGAAAACCCTTCCATTATAATTTTCCGAAATTCATCTACACGGAGTGTGCAATTAAACTATATATCAAGCGAAAAAGCCAAGATTAACTTCAATTAAAAAGGCATTGAACAAAAAAAGCCCACTGGAATGAATCCATGGGCTTTCGCTGGAAAAATAGAAATTTATGGACGGTATGCGTAACGGTCTTTGGCATTAAACCCTACAGAGACGCCGAAACGGAGTCCTTTGTTATTGGGAATTACATACACATTGAGTGGAATATTTAATTTCCCGGATTTAAAGGTTTTCCCGGCGGCAAATACAAATCCGGTTTGAATCGAAGGCTCTCCGCGCGAGTCGAGGCGAGAAATCAACTCCACACCATCGGGCAAAGAATCTACTTGTGTTCTTAATGTCCAACGCTCTGAGCCCGGAGCATAAAATCCTTTGGCTTCCTGTACCACCGAAAAAGTGGGTCCGAAGGCAAATTCCCATCCGTTCTTGTTGTTGCGTAAACCGTTCATGATGGTCACCGACGGAATAAACAGCCCTTGATCAAGTCCGGTCATCATCGGAATGAACTCAAACAGGGCCTGGAAATTCCCTTCATTTAAATATTGCTTTTCGAACTGGTATCCAAACTGGAACATCAAGGGTTGTGCTTCATAACCACCCACGCTGCGTGATTCGGCCAAACGTCCGGCAATCTCACCACTGAAATAGGTAAATCCCATGCGCGGACCATCGGAACGAAGGCGGAGCTTGTAGGGATTGTTCGCTGAGCCATCGTAATCGTTGCGCATGGTGAGCTTTTTCTTTTGCTCCTCGTCGATGGGCTGACCGAACATTTCCTGTAAGGTGATGCGGACCATCATTTTGAGCTCCGTGGGCAGCTTGAGGTATTCAACACTGTGTGTTTTCTCGATGTTTCCACTGGCCACATCCAGTAAGCGAAAGGTAATCACCAGATTGTCGCCTACCGTTAAAATGCTCCCGGTGAGCACCTTTTGCACCTGAAGGGCCTTTCCGATGTCGACCAAACAGATGCGGGAAAAACAGCCGGCGATTTCAATTTTCTCCTTCTTGGCCAAATAATTCATGTCGTAACGGTCGAGCAATTCGTATTGCTGAATCTTCAGCATTTCCATCATCACCAGGTCGGGGTAACTGTAGTTTAAACCATTCGGCATGATTTCGTTGATATCGATGTCGGCCACTGCAAGCAATGGTTTATTGGATTGTGCGAACAAGCTGTTTTGAAAGGCGATCAGCAAAAAAGAAAGGCAAAGTTGAACTAAGGTTTTCATGGTTTCGTGTTTTGAGTTGTTTCTGATGAGACAAAGGTGCACCGAACCATACGCCCTAAATTACGGAATACCGTAAGCGAACTTAAAACCAACCATGATATAAGCAAGTACATACAGAAAATCAGGAATAAAACCTATAGATTTACGGAATTCAGCTTAATCTCTCTACATTCTTACTTATATTCGCAAATCAATAAACAATCAATTACGGTTAAATGCCAAAAAACGCCTTACCACAACAGCAGCGGTTTATAAACCTTCTTAAAGCCTTGGTCCCGGCACAGGTGAACTTAGCCCGTGATCTTTCGGAGTTGTTAGAGCTCAGCAACGATGGGGTTTACCGGCGATTGCGTTCTGAAACGCCCTTTACGCTCGACGAAGCGGTAAGCATTTGTTTGCACTACAGCATACCGCTGGAGGCCCTCAACAACGAGATTCCTGATGTGGTCACTTTTCAATTCAACCCGCTCGACGAATCGTTGGAGCGCTTTCAGGCTTACTTCGTCCAGTTGGGCGAACAACTCAAATGGATGAGTAAGCAGAGCGATGCACATATATATTATGCCGCCGAGGACATACCCGTGTTTTACCACTTTGGCTTCCCCAAACTCACTGCCTTTAAGCTGTTTTACTGGAGAAAATCGATCCTCAATATGCCCGACGTGGAGCAAAGCAAATTTTCCGAAGCCCACCTGAGCGATTTCAGCTTGTACGAATCGCTGTACGACCGCTTTTCGTCCATACAAACCACCGAAATCTGGACCGAAGAAACGCTGGTGAGCACCTTGCAACAATTGAAGTTTTATTGGGACGCCGGCTTTTTCGATCGGGCCGAAGACGCGCTGGCCGTGCTTGATGAGTTACAATCACTCATGCAACGCATCGCGCGTCAGGCCGAAATCGGACAAAAGGTCAACCTGCAGGGCGCCTCAACCGGTGTTCCTTACACTTTGTATTTATGCGACCTGATGATTGGCAACAATTCCATTTACATCCGTTCGGGTGATGCGTCCAGCACCTTTATCGGCTACAATACTTTTAACGCGATTCGTACACGCAATCAGGCCTTTAACGAGCAGCACAAGCGTTGGATGGAAAATCTCTGCAGCAAATCGATTCAAATCAGCGGCATGGCAGAGAAGATTCGTAATCAATTCTTTAAAAGTCAGTTACGAAAAATTGAACAAGTAAAATCACACATAGCCACAGAGCTTGGCTTGTAAGATTTACCCTTTTATTACTTTTGTATTATGGTAACATTGGGACTCGTGCTCTTGTTTTTTTCCTATTTGCTGGGTTCTATTCCTACAGCAGTATGGATTGGGCGCTTGTTTTACGGCACCGATGTTCGGGAGCATGGAAGCGGCAACGCCGGAGCCACAAATACCTTCCGGGTTTTGGGTAAACGCGCCGGTATTCCTGTGTTGGTGATCGATGCGTTGAAAGGCTGGCTTGCTGTAATGTTGCCGGTATGGTTTCTGGGGGGCTTTGATTCTCCGGTTTTGTTTGAAAACTTCCGTGTGCTCTGTGGCGCCTTCGCGGTGCTGGGGCACATCTTCCCAGTATTTGCAGGGTTTAGAGGTGGCAAAGGCGTAGCCACGTTGCTGGGTGTTGCCTTTGGTATGTTTCCCATTGCTGCACTCTGCGGAGTGGGTTTATTCATGCTGGTTTTGCTCCTCACCCACTATGTTTCGTTGGGTTCCATTCTGGCTTCGGTTGGATATGGCCTCTTCCTCTTGCTGGTGGAGAAGGTACACCACGATGCCTCCATCATCTTTGCGATTACCATTCCGGTGTTGGTCATTTTAACCCATAAAGCCAATATCCGCCGCTTAATCAACGGAAATGAAAGTCGGACATTCCTCCGCAAAAACAACCGCGCTTAACTTGCATTACAGCTTATGATTTTCTCTACACAGTACGCTGAAGAACAAGATTTTGACACCTTATTGCTCGACGTAGAACAACGTCAGCTGGTGGTGTACAACGACGATGTGAACACCTTCGACGATG
>CANHCM010000193.1 GCA_947459155.1 Bacteroidota bacterium
TGCATCGGGGTGCATCGGGTTGATAAGGTAATTGTATTCGTGGGGTACAATACAACTGGGTACTTTCAGGACTGCGGCCTCCTGAAAATGGATAAAGTCATCGCCAATACGCCTTGTGATTTCATGTGGAGGCTTAGCATTCCAGTTCTCTGGCAGATCTTGGTTAAGAACCTCAAGTACAAGTATTGCATCCGGAATTTCGATCTCTACATAGTGACGATCTGTTGGCAGATCTTCGTTGATATCGAGATGTGCGGCGACCTCCAGCATAGCAAGGGCCCTGCTTTCTGAGGTGTACACCATGCGAATGAAGCGGCTGTTCCATCGGCCTGCGCCGGATAGTGAAGCCCCGTAGCCTGAAAGCGTTTGATCGAGGTAGCAACGCCGTTCGATGCGGTAAACTATCATTAGGCGAGGTTGCCGTGTTCGAGACGGTAGAGCACGTTTTTGATTTCGAGAATACCGGAGATGGTATCGAGGAAGGATTCTGGTGCATTTCCACCAAGGGAAGGATTCGGTTTTTGTAACCAACGGAGGAATTTATCGGTTTCCTGGTTGAAAACGTGCATACCGAGATCAATCGTTTCGTGGATACTCAGTATGAGCTCGGTATCTCGGGAATTGAGCAAGGCGTTTTCTGACTTCTTTTTGTTATAGGTTGTTTGGGGTAAATCGAGGATGCCGAGCATGAACTTCACGGGCCGGTTAATCCGTTTACCAAGGTATTCGATAACACCGTAATCAATGCCTTCACGCACGACACTTACCTTTTCGAGTGGGTCGTTGAAGTGGTATTTCTTTTCGGGGCTCGCAGTAGGATTGATTTCTCGGTTTTCCTGGCCTTTATTGCGCGTGCTACGAAGTGTATTGTAGGGGCGGATATTTGATAATGAAGACATACCTAACCATTTTGCTACCAAGGTACAACATTTATGCTTGCCCCTAAAATCATTGTATAAAATCTACATGACTATCCCGGATTTCTGGAATACACAATAATCACCCCTTGTTCTACTTTAAGCTTGAGCGTATCGGCGCTTAGTGATTGAATTTTGCTGCGTTCCTCATCAACTTCGATTTGGTCTTCCTCCATTTGAACAACCAGC
Source organism: Bacteroidota bacterium (assembly GCA_947459155.1). GTDB lineage: Bacteria > Bacteroidota > Bacteroidia > M30B66 > M30B66 > CAMCXT01. The sequence goes on from CANHCM010000193.1 coordinate 1,107, forward strand.
GTGTTTCCTTCATCGGCCAGCGAGTAGGTTCCACGCATATCGAATTTTCGTCCGTTCGCATTAATAACGGTTTGTAGAGTCTTATCGGCTGCAAATTTTAGGATCAGGCCGCCATCTTTATTGCTAAAGCCTTCCATCACCTCGCGTTGACGTTCACCAACGCTGGTATCGGCTTCACTTAAGTCGAAGCCTTCCATTTTCCACTCCCCTACGATTAGTTCCTCGTTGGATTTAGAAGAACAAGCGAATAAAATGGAAATGGAAAGCAGAAGAAGGAGGAGCCGCATAAAGAAAAGAGTTGTTCAATTTAAGCGGCTCAATTTAAGAGGAAAAGCATTGTGAATTAAGGCTGCGCTATACGAAGAATTACATTTCCCATTTTTTTTCCTTGCTCCACATACCGGGTGGCTTCCACGATTTCATCGAAGTTATAAACCCGATCGATGAGCGGGACGAACTGATGAGTTGCCGCAAGCTGCGCGAAGTACTGTAGGTCCTTGGCCGAAACAGAAGGAAGGGGAAAAAGCAATCGCTTGCCTCTTTTCAACTTATGGAGGATGGCCTTCCAGATGTTTTCGCCATTTTTTCCCAGTTCTGTGGAAATGTACTTCCCCTGATTTGTCAAGGCGTTTTTGGCCTTGCCCCAGCTGCTTTTACCAACGGCATCGAATACAAAGTCGTATTGAATACCTTCTGTACTGTAATCGTTTTTGGTGTAGTCGATAAAGCGATTTACGCCTTTATTTTCAAGCAGTCCAAAATGCTCGCTCAGGCAAACGGCGGTTACTTCTATGTTGAGGGCATGCAGCAGCTGAATTGCTGCCGATCCGATAGCGCCGGTAGCTCCGTAAACGAGCACACGTTGCCTCTCTTTTAGTTGCGCTGCGCGGATGATACACAGGGCATAATGCGCACCTTCGCTAAGTGCGGCAGCTTGCTGAAAAGAAACACCGGGTGGAATTTTAACGATGGCATCGTTCTCATGCAGTACCATGAATTCGGCATAGGCTCCGAAGCGTTTATCGTTAAAGCCAAAAACGGCATCTCCCGGTTTAAAGCGAGTAACGCCGGAGCCAACCGCATCAATGATACCGCTGAATTCACAGCCCAAAACCTTGATTCGCGGCTTTAGCAAGCCACTAAACAAGCGAGAAATTACATATTCGGCCGATCTGAAACCACAATCGGTTCGATTCACGGTTGTAAACAAAACCCGAATGCGCAGTTCATGTTCGCCCGGTGAAGGAATCGGAAGGCTTTGAATTGAAAGCACTTCGGGAGGTCCGTATTGTGTGTAAACGGCTGCCCGCATGTGTTGAGGAGTAATCATTGTGATAATGCTCAGATGAGGGGTTTAATTGATTCGGTAAAGCTACAGGGTAAATCGTTAAATGGTGACCGCGGGGTTGCGCCAGCAATTGAAGCCGGTAGCACGGAAGCGGAGCGCCGGGCTTTAGGCGTAAAGTGCGGTGCCGAAAGAGAAAGCTCAGGTAAACGATAGGTCCAATTAAGGCAGGCGCCCAAAACCGAAAAATTAAGTACACGGAGCCTGTTAGCCTCTACAAAAACGCAAAAAGGGCATGAATTCACACCAACCAGAGCTTTGGTAAAACTTCGGCCCCGCCTAATTACAAATACCTTTAATTTAAAGAGATAGCGGGAAGTCCGTTCCCCGTTGCATTGTAGAACTCCAGCAAATGAATGGTTGCAACCATGTATGGCGACAAGGGCAACTGTTCAAGGATGGCATCAACTTCTTGTCCGCTACGGGCGTTGATGGTTGCCCAAACCTTGGTTCTATCGGCCGACAAGGCGTATGAAAGGATGACACCATCGTTCAGCAACTCGTTCACCTTCCGGCGTTGAGCCGGAATGAGCCGAACAAACTCACTGCTGAAGGTTTCGGGTAAATCGAAATCGACAAAGAATTGTGTCATGCGACAAATCTATCAGATTCAAATGAAAAATCGCAATCGAATCGTCAATAATCTTGATGCGGCCTCCAAAACAGATTTAGCCGGGTTGAATGTGTTTGTCGATAACCCTCAATGCTTCGCAGTAGATTGGTAGTGTTTCAGAACCCTGAGTGCGACCAGAAGGCTCATCACACTTAACAATCCGGCCAGGAAGAAGGCCGCTCCGGGAAAATAGAAGCCCTTTGGATTCTCGGTACACAGGGCGAACAAGCCGGTCATCAGGGGCGGACCAACAATGGCGGTTGCACTAATCAAACTGGTCAATGCGCCTTGCAATTCGCCTTGTTCGTTGGCCGCTACCTGTTCCGACATAATTCCCTGGAGTGATGGGCCGCAGATTCCACCCAAACAGTAAGGCACCAGCGCGAAATACATCATCCAGCCTTTGGAGGCGAAGGAAAAAAGAAACAGTCCAACGGCATACAGCAGCAATCCCCAATAAACTGAGCGTTTTGCACCCAGCATAGGATTGACTTTTCGGATTAATACCCCTTGCACCAGAGCTACCAGAACGCCAACGAAACCGAGCGACCAACCCACTTCGGCTTCCGACCATTCGAACTGCTCCATGGTGAAAAACGACCAGGTGCTCTGCACTGCGTGTGAGGCTATATAGACCAACACCAGCACCGTAACCATTCCGCCAATGACCGGAAATCGTCTCAGTTTTAGCAAGGCAGAAAAGGGGTTGGCCCGCTTCCATTCGAATGTGCGGCGCTGCTCCTTCGGCAATGACTCCGGTAGAATCAGATATCCATACACGAAGTTGAGTAAGGTGAGCGCGGCCGAAGCCCAGAATGGCACACGAGAACCGAATTCACCCAGCAAGCCGCCAATCACAGGACCAATGATAAATCCCAAACCGAAGGCGGCACCAATCATTCCGAAGTTTTGAGCTCTTTTCTCGGGAGTTGAAATGTCGGCCACATAGGCTGAGGCTGTAGTAAACGATGCGCCCATCACACCGGCGATTACCCTCCCGACAAACAGCCATGACAAGCTGGGCGCCAGGGCCAAAAGGATGTAATCGAGCGAAAACCCCAACAGGGAGAGCAATAAAATAGGCCTTCGTCCATACTGATCGCTCAAATTGCCCAAAATCGGCGAGCATAGAAACTGCATGATTGAAAAGGAGAACAACAGCCAGCCACCATACTCCGACGCAGCGCTAAGTCCTTCGCCTGCAAGCTCTTGAATAAGCTTTGGAAATACCGGAATAATGATACCTAAGCCAATAACATCGATCAACAGCGTGATGAATATGAAGCCTAAAGCAGGGGCGTTTTTGTTTTTCAAGGTTCGTTGGTGTTGATGCAAATATGAGAAATCGAAGCTCGGCGGTCTTCAATAAGGCTGGTTTAGGAGCAACATTTAACCATCCATGAATTGAGTTAAATGGGTTAATGTGGATTGGAATCGATTTTTACACAAGGCTTTCAGGATTAAAACTTCGAAGCCTCATAAGGAACCAATAATCTTCTGAATCATTACGATTTTCGGAGAGCTATCATCGGCCTTGTGGTTCAAGGGACGCAAATCTCAACCTATAGTTTCGTCGAGCCGTAGCTCACATGCTGCATTTCCGAATTTATCAAACAGCCCCAACGTATAGGCTTCAATATTAAGCATTTGCCAGAATCTGTCTCGAAGTCGCCGTCATGACAAATTGATTTTCAAGCATTTAACATAAAATCACCAGTAACAACTTTGATTTCCCGCGAAAATCGAACAGTTGCTAAAACTACCGTATTAGCCTTACTCCAACGATAACGTGGTGTTCGTCGATTCTGATTTTCTTAAACGTTTATACACGTTTATAAACGTTTAAATACCGACTGTTTGGGGATTGGTGTTGTAATTTTGCAATGGAGGGAGGCTCGCGGCCGGCCCCTGAGTTTGCCTCCACCCGGAACCCTACCTCTACCCTATTTCGCCTTCACTCTCCGCTGTTCGCCCCGTCTGGCTTTCGACTTACCCGGCTTATGCACCTCAATAAATTTCCACTCCCCGCGCGCTTCATTCTCATTTAGGCTCACTACCAAATAACCATGATCCCGGAGATTGCAATATTCCAGCTCTGGGTTGAGTCCATTCTGCGTAAACCACCGCTCTGCTACCCTAACCTTCCAGGTTTTTGTGTATTCGTTCAAGTTAGACGACGAAACACTGGTTGTAACCCATTCAGCACCAAATGAGCTTTCCGCCTCGGTTCGCCGGTAACGTAAATCAAACGAAAATGCACTGTGCACATCGCCGGTTAA
>CANHCM010000194.1 GCA_947459155.1 Bacteroidota bacterium
GCGGGAATTCCGAACGGCTTAGAAAGACCACAAAATCCCACGCGACCGTTTGTGTGTCTTTCTTGACGTTCGGAAGGGCGCGGGGAAGCTTAGCATTTCCCTAGACTTTTTGTGGTACTTTTTGGTCATGCAAAAAGTGCCGGCAGAGAGTCGTGAGTCTTAAGTCCTGAGTCTTTAGACTTTGTTCACGGTAACATTCGGGGGAACGTTTTTGAATTGAGGGTACAACGTATTGCGTTTTTATGTGTAAGGCTTGGGGATTCGTTTTCAAATGCTATCGCGAACTTCGCCGGAGCGTTTCTCTTTGAAAAGAAATAACTGAATAATTTAAATTTCAGTGAGCTTTAAAAACCGAACTCATATAGCTAAAGCCTCAGCTAAAACATGGCTTCGGGCTTATGTGAGTATTCAAATGTTATCCTACGAAATACGAAATACGCAATACGCTATACGCTATACCCTCACCACGAGCTTAAAGCCTTTGCCGTGGACGTTGAGGATTTCGATGTTAGGGTCGCCGGCGAGGTATTTCCGCAGGCGTGCGATGTAAACGTCCATACTGCGGGCGTTGAAGTAGTTGTCTTCCGACCAGATGGCTTTCAGGGCGAAGTTTCGTTCCAGAATGTCGTTCATGTGAAGACATAACAGCCTTAGGAGCTCTACCTCGCGGGTGGTAAGCTTGTGGTGTTCCTTTTCGCTCACCAGGGAGTTGAGTACGGTGTTAAATTGGTAGGCTCCGATGCTAAACTCCTGCTGATCTTCCTGCTCTTCGCGCTTTTCGGTGCGCTTGAGGATGGCCTTAATCCGCAGCGTGAGCTCCTCCATCGAAAAGGGCTTGGTCATGTAATCGTCGGCTCCTACCTTGAACCCTTCGATGGTGTCTTCCTTCATCGATTTGGCCGTGAGGAAAATCACCGGTACGTCTTTGTTGTGCTTGCGGATTTCGCGGGTGAGGCTGAAGCCATCCATCAAAGGCATCATCACATCGAAGATGCACAAATTCCAGCGTTCGCGCATGAACACCTTGAAGGCCTCTTCGCCATTGGAACATAAAGTGGTTTGGAAACCTTTGGCTTCAAGGTATTCCTGAATCAAAATGCCCAAATTAGGGTCGTCTTCCGCTAAGAGTATCTTCATCGTCCAATTTTTTATTTAGGAAAGTCCTTGTGAGAGCGGTAAATTCACCGTAAAGGTAGAGCCAATTTCGAGTTCACTCTCCAGCTGAACACTTCCGTTGTGCTTTTCGACCACCGTTTTAACATAGCTTAGACCAAGGCCAAAGCCTTTCACATTGTGGAGATTGCCGGTTGGCACCCTGTAGAGTTTCTCGAAAATCCGCTTTTGCTCATCGCGCGAAATCCCAAGTCCGTTGTCGGACACTGAAACGGAGAAACGGGTGGATGAATTGCGTGTTTCAATAACAATTTGCGGGGATTCGGGACTGTACTTAATGGCATTGTCGAGCAGGTTATAAATCACGTTGGTGAGGTGCACCACATCGCCTTCCAGCTCGCTTTGTGTGGCCTGCAATTTCAGGTCGATTTTCACCTTCCGCTTGTCGATATGGATGCGCATGCTCTTGAGCACTTTGTGGATAAGGGCATGCATATCGACTTTCCCGAGCTGCATCTGGAACTCCGACTTATCGAGCAGCGCGCTTTGCAACACGTTTTCGACGAGCTGCGACAGGCGTTTGTTCTCTTCCGAAATCATTCGGGTGTAGTTCTCGGTGATGCGTGGAGTTTTGGCCACATCGGGGTCGTTGAGTGCTTCACAGGCCAGCGAGATGGTCGAGATGGGAGTCCGCAACTCGTGGGTCATGTTGTTGATGAAGTCGTTTTTGATGTCGGAAATCTTCTTTTGCCGGATGATGGTCGTAATGGTGTAGTAAAACGTGGCTATGATGATGAGGATGAAGAAGGCCGAGATGGCAAACATCAGCCTGAGATTGCTAAAGATGTAGGTGTTTTGCTCGGGAAAGAAGAGCATGAGGTAGTCGGGGTGATAGAATACATCGTGCGGGAAAAGCCTCAGTCTGAAGCGGGTTTTCATCAGCTGCTCGGTGTAGTCGGTCGGGTGGTCCACAAACAGCTTGTTGTTCATGAAATCGTAAAGCCCGAATTCATACGGAGTGTTAATGCCCGCGGCGGCAAACTCCATACGGAGCAACGAATCGATGAGTTGAGGATTCACCCGGTCGTCGATGCTGGTGCGCATGTTCAGGTTGAAAAGCTCCTTGAACACATCGGTTACCATTCCCGATTTCTTCATGAGGCGTTCCAATCGGGGGTCGGCATTTTCGGGGGCGTTGGAGATGGTGGCCACATCGCTGTAGAAGGGCGAGCCGTTGCTTTGTCGGGCCTTCCGCACCCGCTTTATCTGGGTTTTCCCACTCGAATCGCTGTAGTTTTCCTCAATAATCTCCACGGTGCCATCCTGACTAAGCTGTCGGATTTCGGTTTGAATCTCTCCCGGACTCACTTCATTCCAGAAAACGAGACCCGAGGTGGTAGTATCCTTACGGTTGATGTTTTGCCGAATCAGCGAATCGATGCCCAGAAAGAAGGTTTTCCCCTGGCGCGACACATCGAAGCGTTTGCGAACGTTTTGCGCCACTTCGTTTTTCTCTACCAGCTCTACCACGTTGGCCATCACCGTGTTAACGGTACTTTCAAAGCGCTGTTTTTCGAGGGTGATGGCATTGTCGATCCAGAAAATCTGAATGGTGATAAGTCCGGTGAGGGCGAGCACCATCAGCGCGATAATGAGTCGGATATTGGCGCGGTTAATCATGGCGGTAAAGGGCCTCTGCGAGTTGATGGAATTCGGCAATACTCAGCTGTTCGGCGCGTAAATGCAGCCATTGCTCTGCGCGGTGCTCCGCATGAAGCATAGGCCTAAGGGCGTTGCGTAAAGTCTTCCGGCGTTGGTTAAACGCCATCTTCACCACCTGCATAAAAAAGGGCTTAGGCACCTTTAAGTGGTTTTCGCTTTTTCGGCGAAGCCTGATGACCGCCGACTTCACCTTGGGCGGCGGCTGAAACACATGCTCATGCACGGTGAACAGGTATTCGCAATCGTACCAGGTTTGCAGCACCACGCTGAGAATGCCGTAGGTTTTGTTGCCATGGATGGAGGCGATACGTTCGGCCACTTCTTTTTGGAACATGCCACAGATCTCTTCGACCACCTCGAGATGGTCTAAGCAATGAAACAGGATTTGCGAGGAGATGTTGTAGGGGAAATTGCCAATAACAGCGCCCTGTTCATCGAGGTAGCGTTCGAGCGGGAGTCGCAGAAAATCGGCTTCGATGATGCGCCCCTGCAAGGCCGGGAAATGCGTGTTGAGATAAGCCACCGAATCGCGGTCGATCTCCACCACATGCAGGTTGATGGGGTGTTCGAGCAAATATTGGGTAAGCACGCCCATTCCGGGCCCTACTTCAAGCACTTTTCGGCCGGCTTCCAGCCGGATGGCTTCAGCGGTGTTTCGGGCAATGTTTTGGTCGGTAAGGAAGTGCTGGCCTAAAGCCTTTTTGGCTCTCACCGCGCCATCGGGCTTACGGTTTATCGGCTGATGACGGCGATTCACACCCATTCGAGCAGGGTTCTAAAGGCGACAAAACGGTCGCGGTAACGGGCTGTATGTTCGGCCTGTAAAGCCGGAGCAAATTGCTGGCGGTAGCGCTCATAGTCTTCCATACTGCGGGCAACGTATTGCAGCGAATAGGTATGGGCCTCGCCTTCCTCAGTACTGAGAATGCGTAAAAAGCGGTTCTCAATGAACAGCCCGGTGGCCAGCACATCGGGAATGTGTTTGGTTTTCATCCAGTGCAGCCAGTCTTCATGCACCTCCGGATCAACACTTACAGTTACGTTGTACAAAATCATCGCTCAAAGATACGGCATTCCGATGGCCTTAAAATTCTTCTTATTTTTCCGGGTGCACCGGAGATTTTTTACATCAAAGGCCTTTCTACATTTGATGCGCTATGAAAACCCTGAATACACTTCTTTTCTTAACCCTGAGTCTGTCCGCATTTGCACAGCAAGGCGACACACTGGGAATAACAGTAGGCTCTTCGCCCACCTTTGCGCCATCGAACAATGTAGTGCTTTATCAGGACATCAACGGGGGTTACCTGTTTGGCACCAATGCCCAGGCACAAAACACCCTTACAGCTATTGCGCAGGCCTATATCAACCTCGATCCGGTGCTGGTTACGGGTGCGCTGGCCATCATCAGCCGGAAGGCGAAAGGGCCATCGGCCACCGAATCTAAGCTCACCTTCTCGGTACACAACATGAGCCCCACGGGAGCCATCACGTATACGGGTCCGCCAGACAATCCAACTTTTCAAAACGTACCCGGCCCGGCCTCCGTTACGCTGGCCTCCGCCGACATTTTCTTTTCTGAGATCGATACGGCCGCATCGGCTTTCACGGTGGTTAATTTTGCGAATCCACCCTTGTGTACGGGCGACTTAGCCATTGCCTGCAATTTGACAGACGTCAAGCAAATCGGCGATACTGTTGGGTTTCTCGGCGACGCTACGGGCAATGGTCTCAATCTTCGGTACACCTTCCATAGGGTAACTCAGCCTCCATCAACGTTTTGGTTTCCAACCGATTTCCTTTTCCCCGGCACCAACTGTAACGTAGCCATTTTTGCGATTACCGAAGATGCCACTTCGGTTCGCGACTTGAACCAATCGACCTTTGTGCAGGGCATCAGGGCTTTGGCTTACCCGAACCCTGCGTCGGCCGACTGTCGGATTGAGTTTGAGTTGGCCGATGCGGGTGAGATCCGCTTTGAGCTACTTTCGGCCGATGGTCGCATTGTTCAGCAGCAAGATTGGGGCAAGCGTATTCCGGGCACCTACACCGAGCAGATTGCCACCGACAATTTAGCGTCGGGCATCTATTATTACTCGATTAGCAGCAGCCACGGCGGGCGCATCACCCGTAGTCTTGTTGTGGAGTGAATCTATAGTCTTTAGTCCTTAGTCTTTAGTCTGAAGTCGGGTTTTGGATACCATTGGGGGCTGCGTTAAGGTATAGCGTATTTCGTATTTCGTAGGGTAACATTTGGGTGCTCACATAAGCCTTAGCAGTCTTAAGTCCTTAGTCTTTAGTCTGAAGTCGGCTTTTGGATACCATTGGGGGCTGCGTTAAGGTATTGCGTATTACGTATCAAGTAGACTATCATTTGAATACTGGAACAACCCTGAAGCTGAGGTTAAAGGGAGTTTGGTGGAGGGGTTTGGTCGATGGACATGAGTAATTTTAAAGCCGCAGTGTTTTCGTGAACTATTTCCCGGCTCCGGCGGAGCCTACA
>CANHCM010000195.1 GCA_947459155.1 Bacteroidota bacterium
CGCCGGGCTGTGGTGAATTATGAGAAGACCCTCAGCAATGCTTTCCGCGAGGTGATTACGGCCATCCAGAAGCTGGAGAATATGCGCCTGGCCTTCGACCGTAAAAACCGCGAAGCCGATCTGCTCATGAGGGCGGTAAATACCTCCAATGAACTGTTTCGCGTGGGGCGTGCAGGTTACCTTGAGGTCATCACCGCACAAAAAAACGCCCTTGCTGCGCAAATTGAACTCACCGAGCTCAGGAAGCGCTACGGCCTTTCGCTGGTAGAGCTTTATCGCGCTTTAGGCGGGGGATGGCAATAAAAGCCTTAGATTATTGTAGTTTTGATGAACCGTGTTGGGAAGCTTGCATAACCTGCCCGGTTCATCGAAACTTATGCGTTATTTTCTGCTTCTGCTTGCCTTTCTGAATGCTTTATCTTGCCTTGAGGCCCAAAGTTTAAGCGCCCAATGGTCGTTTGTGCTGGATGGCGACCGCGATGCCGATATTCAGGATTTGGCCGTAGATGCGCAAGGCAATACTTATGTGGCCTTCGATTATGGTGGAAGCTTATCGATTACAGGACTCAAAACCAAGCTGCCGTATTCGCCGCATGTGCATGGGGCTCTACTTAAACTGAGCCCGCAAGGGAAGCCTTTGTGGATTCAAACCATCCGTTCGGCCAACGACAATCGTGTAAATGCCATCACCATTGCCCCCAACGGCGATGTGCTCATTGCCGGATTTGCCGATGGCCTTGTGCACTTTGCGGCAAACCGCGATACCATCAGGCTTGGCCGGCAAAAGGGAAGAGATGAATATCACCATCCACAAGCCCTGTATCTGGCGCGTTACTCGTCCGAAGGACATTGTAAATGGGTTCACTTTCAGCCGGTTAAAGGCTTTGGTCAGTCGTGTGATGTGGCCATCAACAGCCGCAATGAAGTGTATTATGCCTTTTACTATTACGGCGATATGGGGGGGAATTATGGCCTGCCGATTCGTAAATACGACGAAGAATTATTGGTGATGCAGCGCCTCAATGGTGAGGATGGTAAAGTGCTTGAAACCCAAACCCGCGATGGGGCCTCCTTGGGTAGTTATATTGTTTACTACAACCTGGAAACCGACCAGCTGGACAATTTGTATGAGTATGGGATTTTTCGCAAATCAATTCATATTGGCGGGGGCGATAGCTTACACAACGATGGTTACATGGAAGGCATTGATGCGTTTTTGATTAAGCATAATCCGCAGGGAAAGCGTGAGTGGGCCAGGCAAATTGGCGGACAGAACTACCAAATTATCAAAGGTTTGTTGGTTGACCATTTGGGTGAAATCCATCTTACCGGTTACTTTACTTATGAATGTGTGTTTACGGATGGCGTGAAGCCTGTTCAGAACTCGAAAATAGAGAAGGAAGGCGGGAGTCACTTTTATTACATTCGCCTTGATGCGGATGGCGAACTCATTCAAAACGAGTCGATTCACTGCCTTGGTTACCGCAACATCAGCGGTATGTCGCTCGCTTTAGGACCCGATGATCAGGTGTTGATTTTAGGCAATACCAACGATACCATTCGCTACCAAAACGAACGACTTGTGCCTAAATCAGGCGCTGAACAAATTTGGTTTTCCCAATGGTCGCAGGGCGCAATGCAAACAATGAATATTTCAGGTGCGGCACCCAAAGGATTTATGGTCGGCCGTAAGATTGCAAGCGCAGAAAATGCATGGGCAGCCGCGGGTTTGTATTTTGGTGAGGAGTCCTATATCGAAACTTCGGGCGGGAAACAAGCACTTCCATTAAAGGGGTACAATCGGAATACGGTAATTTGGGGTGGCGCCATGCGGAAACACCAAAGTTCCGACACCTCACAAATGCTGAGTGTACAATTGGCTGAGCAGCGATCACGCCGACAGTTGGTTGAATTGGAGAAACTTCAGTCGCTAATGTTGTGTCTAAAAGTTGAGGAAGAACCGCCGGTTGCGCTCTGGTTTCCGGAGGTTTTGGCCGATACCGGACGATCGCAATGGCTGCGCGAAAATCCATGCGGAATAAACCTCGATGGACAGGAAGCCTTACTCTTTCCCAATCCCAGCAAAGGTCCCTTTACCCTGGCCTTAAAAGGTATGGGTGGCCTTGTTGAGGTCGCCGTTTTTTCGCAATCGGGCAAACTGATGATGAGTAGAGTAGTGGAGGGCCAAATGTTGGAGCAAACCTTATTGTTCGACATCTCTGAATCGGCTTCCGGAGTTTACTTCGTGCGCGTTCGTAGCAATGGTTACGAAAAGGTGTTGAGGTTTGTTAAAACATCTTGATTCGCCTTCAATCAAATACCAGGTCGTCGCCGTTTTTCCCATTTCACGAAAACCATCCATTCCGGAATTCATTCCAATCTTATGTTTTATCGGTTCTCCCTGTTTTCCAATTCAGTATCGTCCCACTAAAGTTCAGTGTGAGTGTGACAGTGACAGCGATCCACATCATTCAAGATACTCGTTTGGCGGAAATTGCATTTCCGCCGTTTTAACCAATTAACTCCGCTTTACCGTTCAGTATCTCTCTCCCGTAGAGAGAGAGGTATGTCCTCAGTATTTCTCCCTTACCCTAACACTCAACAGCGCGCAGAATCCTCTAAACACAACTGCCACCAGAATTCCTCCGACCACTAATGCCCAGTAAAACAGATTTTTCAAAGGAGGCTCCCGCTGAACAGGCAGCTCGGGTGAAGCTTCGTTTCTTGTCATCCACTTGCGCACCAAGGGCAACTCTTCATTCAAAACACGATCACCAAAACCATGCGGCTGTGTGGCGATTTCCTCCTTGCTGAATGAGGGTCCGACTGTCGTCTCGAAGCCATCCACCAAGGCAGTAAATCGAAACCGGTCCTCGACTTCCTGCGGAGCTCCATTCCTGAAATTCGCCTCTGCCTTGATGAGATGGGGCCTGAGTAGCCCACTTCCAAAAGTCAACACAAGGGCAATCATGAATCTGCCCGCTGTATTTTCAAAACGTACAGGGAGAGTTTGTTTGGGTGATTTAGTTTTCATAGTGCTATGTTTTAATATCCGCGCGGTTTGTAGGGTATCTTGTGGAGTTCGGTGGCCTCCAGACTAAAAAAGCCAAACTCCTCTGCAACGCGTCCCTTGATGAGATAAATGCCCCGGCCCCGGAAAGGATAATCGCGAATCACCTGCGGAAAATGCGTAGAGTCGAAGAAGTAGCCCTCCTCATCAGTAAATGTGGCGAAGTTCATCCGGTCGCCCTTCACCGTTTTAGTGTCCTTCACCGCAACCACATTTCCAAGCAGGCTCACCTTCTTTCCCAGCAGTTGGGGTAAATCACGCGCCCTCACCAAGGGCTCTTCCGGTTTATCGACCAACAGGAAGGGCGAGCATAGCGGGAAGCCAAAGAGCTCAATTTCATCGTACGCATTTTCAATAAGCGTGTCCTCCAGCGAAGGAAAACGGTACTGAGGCTCCTCAGCCACAAAGAGGCTGGCAGGTCGCTCGGCTTTAGCCGCCACCTTGTTCAGCAGCAAATGCGCCTCCCACAGCAGCTCCTTCTTCGGCTTACCGGTGAAGCGGAAACTTCCCGCCCGAATCAAGATCAGCACCTGCTCCAGGCCAATGTTCACCCGCGATACAAAGTCGGCCAGCCCCGCGTAAGGACCTTCCTCTTCGCGATGCTGAAGAATGGCCTTCGCACTCCGTTCCTCAAGCTGGTGCAGCAACACAAAACCCAGATAGATCGATTCACCCTCGATGTGGTTCAAATAGCGACTCCGGTTTACGCAAGGAGGCTCTATCTCAGCCCCCAGCATCCGCGCCTCATGCACATAATCCTGAGTCTTGTAAAATCCCCCGAAGTTGTTCAATACCGCCGTCATGAATTCCAGCGGGAAATGCGCCCGCAGATAAAGACTCTGAAAGCTCTCCACCGCAAACGAGGCCGAATGCGCCTTCGAAAAAGAATAGCCTGAAAAACTCTCCATTTGCCGCCAGACCTCCATGTATACCTGCTCAGAATAACCCAGCTGCCGGCAGTTTTCCAGGAACTTATCGGCGACCAGCTTAAAGGCTTTGGCCGATCGGAATTTCCCCGACATTCCCCGCCGTAAAATGTCTGCATCCGCCGGATCCAGTCCCGCAAAGTGATGCGCCACCTTAATCACATCTTCCTGGTACACCATCACGCCATAGGTCTCCTTCAGAATCTCCTCCATCTTCGGGTGGATATATTGAAAACTATCGGGGTGATGAAAGCGGTGAATGTACTCCCGCATCATGCCCGAACGGGCAACACCCGGACGAATGATTGAGCTCGCCGCCACCAGCGTGATGTAGTTCTCACACCGCAATTTGCTCAGCAACATCCGCATGGCGGGCGACTCTACATAAAAACAGCCCATCGTCCGACCCTCCCGAATCAAACGCTTTACCTCTGGGTCGCGCTTAAACAATGAGACCTGCTGGATGTCGACGTTCCGCTGCCGGTTCTCTGCAATAAGCTCCACCGCCTCGCGGATATGACCAAGTCCTCGCTGACTGAGTATGTCGTATTTGTACAAACCGGCCTCCTCCGCTACATACATGTCGAATTGCGTAATCGGGAAGCCCTTGGGCGGCAGCTGCGTGGCCGTATGGCAAAATATGGGGTCTTCCGTAATTACCACCCCGCCGGCATGAATCCCCAAATGGTTCGGCATGCCCTGCAACAACTTGCCGTACCGGAAAATCAGCTTGCCAATGCGGTCGAGCTCCGCCGGCTCCTTACGCTGAGCACTGAGCTGATCAATCTCAGGCCCGGGCAAGCCAAATACCTTTCCCAATTCGCGAATCACCGCCTTCTCCTGAAAAGTGGTATAGGTTGCCAGCAGAGCCGTATGCTCCCGACCATAGCGCTGAAAGATGTACTGCAAAACCTCATCGCGGTCGCGCCACGAGAAATCAATGTCGAAGTCGGGCGGCGAACTGCGGTGCATGTTGATGAAACGCTCAAAATACAAGTCGAGCTCTACCGGATCCACATCGGTAATCCGAAGGCAATACGCCACAATGCTATTCGCCCCGCTGCCACGGCCAACATGGTAAAACCCGCGGTGACGAGCATAGCGCACGATGTCTTCCGTAATCAGAAAATAAGGCGTAAAGCCAAGCTTATCGATAACCTCCAGCTCATGACGAACGCGCCTGGCCGCTTCACGGGTGTTCTTCCCAAAGCGGTACACCAATCCGTCCATGCTCAGCTTCTCCAGCAACTGACGGTCCTGATGTGCCGAGCCGGTAAAGGTTTTCTTGTTCTTCGAAACGCC
>CANHCM010000196.1 GCA_947459155.1 Bacteroidota bacterium
CAGGCAAACACCGACAGAGCAATCAGCGCCGGCATTAGATAGCTGAATTGGGGCAGGATGACATTCATTACCTCGACCGCAACTACTTTGGGAGCCTCAGGATTGGCGAGTGAGGCTACGGTGTCGTGATCGAGAACGCTGAAATAACCCATGTTGCAAAGCAGATAGGTTAAGGTTACCGCGCCGGTTCCGAAGAGCATGGCCAGTGGAATGTTGCGTTTTGGATTGAGGGCATCGCCGGAAACGAAGCTGGCATAGTGCCAACCGGTGTAAGACCAAAGAACGCCTACGAAGGCCCCGGCCAGATTATCGCCTCCCGAATGATCGGGCAAAGCAGCAGCCTGAGTCGCTTCGCCCAAAATGGACTTCTCGCCCAGGATTAAGGCGAGAATTAACAAGGCGTAAATGCCAACGATTTTCAGGACTGTTCCTACATTGGCAAACCACTCGCTGCTTTTGATGCTAAACGCATTAAAAAGGGTAAGCACCACGATTGAAGCCATAGCCACGTATTTTTCGCCTCCGGCGGGAAGGCTGATGAAATACGCCAGATTCTCGGCGAACACCATGCACAATGCGGCGATGGTGCCCGAACTGATTACGGTAAGCAAACTCCAGCCGTACAAGAATGCCGGCAGAGGGCCAAACGACTTATTGAGATAGGTATACACACCACCGGCGTTGGAAAACCGCGAACCCAACTCGGCAAAAACGAGGGCTCCAAACAACGAAACAAGTCCTCCTAAAATCCAAAGCAATAAGATTGTTTGGTTGTCGGACACCTTATCGGCAATGCCGGCGGGTGTTTTAAAAATCCCGGAGCCAATGGTAGCGCCAATGGCAATCATGGTAAGGGCAAACAGCGAAAGACCCTTTTTAACGGTTGTATTCATGCGTAGTTTGTAGCGAACGAACCTACTAAAAAAAGCAATCTGAGTAATGCGACCACATGGTGGGAAATTCAGCGTGGAGTACTTAAGGCCTACTTCACAATGATTGATAAATACCCTGTAGCAGTATCTGCACAACACTATCTACCTTTGCGTCATGAAAAAGAAATTTGCGCGTGAAAGCAAGGCCATCTCCACCGAGATTGTTTTGCCCAACGATACCAACACTCTGGGTAATTTAATGGGGGGCCGTTTGCTGCATTGGATGGACATTACCGCCGCCATTGCCGCGCATCGCCACTGCCGCCGTGTTGTGGTTACGGCCTCGGTAAACAACGTTTCGTTCGACCGCCCCATTCGCTTGGCCGACATTGTTACTTTAGAAGCTCAGGTTTCGCGGGCCTTTACATCATCGATGGAGGTGTTCATTGATGTTTGGGTAGAAAACCACAGCACCGGCAAGAAAGAAAAGTGCAACGAAGCCATCTACACCTTTGTGGCCGTTGATCAGCTGGGAAGCCCCATCGCTGTTCCGGAATGTGTTCCCGAAACCGATCTCGAAAATCAGCGATACGATGGCGCCCTCCGCCGCAGGCAGCTTAGTCTCATTCTCGCCGGCAAGATGAAACCCGAAGAAGCCACCGAGCTCAAAGCACTTTTCAAGTAAAAAGCTCATTTTGTGGCATATTTCATTTCATTCAGTATGGGTACATCGTATTAAAAATTATGTACGTTTGCCTCATTCTAGCATTCCAACAAAATCAAATTCAACCATATGGCCGATATCACGGAAAAAAGAGAGGGCGAATTTTTCAAAGACGTCCTCAAATACTTTGATCGTGCAGCGAAATTCGTTGACGTTCCTTCGGGAATTCTCGATCAAATCAAATATGTGAACAGTGTTTACAGAATGCGTTTCCCTGTTAAAATTCAGGGTAAATACGAGGTAATTGAAGCCTACCGTGCTGAGCACTCTCACCACAAACTGCCAACAAAGGGTGGTATCCGCTTTAGCTCTGCTGTTAATCAGGACGAGGTAATGGCGCTGGCCGCGCTGATGACCTACAAGTGCGCCATTGTGGACGTACCTTTTGGGGGTGCCAAAGGCGGAATTAAAGTGAGTCCGCGAAAACTGAGCGCCGAAGAAATGGAGCGCATCACCCGCCGCTACACTGCCGAGTTGATCAAGAAAAACTTCATTGGGCCAGGCATCGACGTTCCGGCACCGGATTATGGTTCGGGCGAACGCGAAATGGCGTGGATTGTCGACACTTACGCGGCATTCTTCCCCAACGAACTCAATGCCATGGGTTGCGTTACCGGTAAGCCGGTAAGCCAGGGCGGAATTCGCGGCCGTAAGGAGGCCACCGGTCTGGGGGTGTTTTACGGAATCCGCGAGGCCCTTTCGGTGAAAGAAGACTGCGACAAATGGGGCATTGAGCCGGGTATTGCCGGTAAAACCTTCGTGATTCAAGGTTTTGGAAACGTAGGTTTCCACTCTGCGAAATTTGTGCATGAAGGTGGTGGAAAAATCATCGCAATCTCCGAGTGGGATGGCGCTATCCACAACCCTAACGGTATCGATCCGCTGGCACTCGAAGCCCATCGCAACAAAACGGGTAGCATCCTCAATTTCCCGGGCTCAGAAAACGTAGATAAATACGGAGCTCTCGAAATTGCCTGCGATGTACTCATTCCTGCGGCACTCGAAAACCAAATCAACAAAGAAAACGCCGACCGTATCAAGTGTAAAATCATTGCTGAGGCCGCAAACGGTCCGGTTACCCCGGAAGCCGAAGAGGTACTCAATGCAAAAGGTGTTTACATCATTCCCGATATTTACCTCAACGCCGGAGGGGTTACCGTTTCCTACTTTGAGTGGGTTAAAAACCTCAGTCACGTGCGCTTTGGCCGTTTGGGCAAGCGTTGGGACGAAACCGCAGGGCGTAACACCATTCACGTTTTGGAAGAGATGACCGGACGGGCAGCCACCGACAAGCAAAGGTCAATTATCGAGCGTGGTGCCGACGAACTCGACTTGGTTTATTCAGGCCTTGAAGAAACCATGATCAATGCCTACCACAACATTCGCAACGAGTACCACGGTACTCCGGGAATTCCGGATTTACGCACTGCCGCCTTTGTGAATGCCATCAAGAAAATTGCACAGTCGTACAGCACACTTGGTGTTTGGCCATAAGCAAGGATTTCGTTTAATCAAAAAGCCACTCTTTTCGGGTGGCTTTTTTTATGGATTAATATTGGCAGCAGTTACGAAGCCAACGATTCAACACGGAAAACGCCCCGTCGCTTACACCTCTGTACCGGGAACTGAAACCACATTTACAGAAGCGCTGAGCAGCGGGGCGTCTTTCAAATACCTAATCAGGGCCGTTTATGCAGATGGCGGTGAATCGCCGATATCGGGCTTTCCTGAAGTGTAGGTGCCTTAGTCGGGAAGACCCATAATAGGCGTCTTGCCATCAGTGATGATTACCTTGCTGTTGTTCGACTCGCTCAGGCTCATGAAGGCCTCAATCGACTTGTACTTGAGGATTGTTGGGGTAAGGCTCGCATTCATCATCTCGTTGGCTTGCTTAATCCCTTCGGCCTCAATGATGCGCGCGGCTTTTTCACCTTCGGCACGGAGTACCTGACTTTGCTTCTGCCCTTCGGCATTGATAATCGCAATTTGCTTGGCGCCCTCCGCCTCGATTACCTTCCGTTGTGCGTCTTTGGTTTCGCGCTGAAGGATAAACTCCATCCGTTGTGCGTCCTGCTCAGCCTGAAGTTTATCTTCAATGGCTTTCGACAAACCGGGAGGAAGAGTGATGTTTTTCATCAGCACCGCTTCGATGATAAACCCGCGCACTTCAAGGGTCGTCATCATTTGCTCACGAATTTCTTTCTCAATTTTTGCCCGCTCGGCACTGTGCATGTCTTTCGCCATAAATCGGGCACACACGTCGGCCGAAGCACTCCGGAACACGGGGAGAATAATCACCTCTTCGAAATCGAGGCCGATGGTTTCCAAAATCTCGATGGCGGTGTTAGGCTTGATGCGGTACAAAATTGAGATCTCCGACTTGATGGTTAAGCCTTCTTTGGAGGGCAGGCCGGTTGAAATCTCAAGATTTACGGTGCGAATCGGAATTTTAATCACCCGTGTGGTAAACGGATTGAACACCACTAAACCGGGCGAAATGGCTCTTTTACCAACCTTTCCTAAACGTCGCTTAACGCCCACTTCACCTTGAATTATGCGGGTACAAGAGGAGAGCACTAACAGGCTCAAGGCTATTAAAAAAATGCTTCTGAATTTCATAAGGTTCGAATTGAAGGTTTGCTCAGATATCTGAACAAAAAAAGTACCTCTTCGCCTTAGAAACCTTACTGTTAGGGCTTTTTTCCCGATTGTTGTTGAATTTCTCTTAGGGCTTCTCGCTGTAAATCACCGAAAGCAGCGTCTTGCCAACCGTTTGCATGGTTCCTTTGTCAACCGCAGTCATATTGTCTTTCTGCGTATGCCAGTAGTGTCCAAAGCCTGTTGACGAGCTGGGGTCGTGGTGGATGACATCAATCGTTTTAATGCCTAAAATGGTATTCACGAAATAATGGTCGTCGGTGATGGGCCCGCTGTTCTCGGGAACAAAGGTTCGCTGGTGGCCGAGCTCAGCCGCAATGTCCCAAACCTTTTGCACCACTTCAGGGGCGAATTGCATCGAGTAACCTTCGCGGTAAAAGGTAGCAGCCTGCGCGGCGACCATGTCGAGTAAAATGCCGTATTCCGGATTAAACCCGTCGATTGGAGGCTTCGCTGAAAAATACTGGGAGCCGAGGCAATAAGAATTCCCATCAGAAGGGTCGCCATAATCTTCGGCATCGAAAAACACCAAGTCAACGCCCCAGGGTGGATTGTTGGTCTGTAGTACGCGGGCCAGCTCAAGCATAATTCCGGCACTTGCGGCACCATCCACTGCGCCATCGAAGCGGGCCTTGGGTTTTTCGGGGTCGCGGTCGCTAAAAGGACGTGTATCCCAATGGCAGCAGATCATCAAACGGCGCGACTTTGTTGGGTGCAAGCGTCCGACGATGTTTCTGATTTTCAGGGTTTCACCGGTGTGGGCCGTAACTGAAGCCGGTTGCACTACCACCTCAGCCCCAAAACGCTTGAGCATGGCAATCAGATAATCGCCGCACTTTACGTGAGGAGGGGTGTTGGGCACGCGTGGGCCAAAGGCAACCTGCGCCGCGGTGTAGGCGTAAGCCGAATCGGAGCTAAATGCAGGAACGTTGGCCGGAACACGCTTGACTGCCTCCGTTTTGGGCGTTTCTGCTGGAGTTTGTTCACCACCGCCGCCGCAGGAGAACAACATGCCTGAAATGGCGAGGGCC
>CANHCM010000197.1 GCA_947459155.1 Bacteroidota bacterium
ATCCACCCAAACTGAAGTTGGGGCACCGCGCCTTTCGCTGCTACTCCTCGTAGTGGGCGGCTAATTATTCCCCTGCCTTCAGGAATATTTAGCCGCCCACTACTGCGGGGTATTCGCTGCAGTCGCTGGCGCTGGCGCTTCGTCACCTTCAAAGTGCAGTGCCATTGCCTTCAGAACGTGCATTAAGCAATCCACTCCGAGCTTAAATTGCTTCAAATCAGAATCCTACATGGGCGGAAACTCATCTTCCCGAACCTTAGCGTTGTTAAGCCTCTCAAATCTCAGTTTCTGATTCGTTGCATTTCAAGCGCCCGTAACGAAGTCCTAACCCATAATCTGGATTGAAGAAGCCTAATCATTTAACCTAAAACTCCTGATGGCCTGAGCAATCTGCAAGGGCTTCGAAGATTTGTGACCATCCAATCCATTTTTGTTTTGTGAGTCACCACGAGTTAAAATTCGGGTTGTCACAATCGGGTGAACAATGCAATTACTCCAGAGCTTGAATTCGTAAACGTATCCATTCCTCCAAGAACAATAGTCTCCAAACGTAAAAGGCTGATTGTCTATTTCCTCCCGTGATTCAGCAGCATGCACAACCCCTCCAAAACGAACAAAACAGCGACTCAGCAAAGCCCCCTTCAATTGCCAGTTGGCCATTCCTTCTTTATGCATCACGCCGCCAAAGAAAATCTGGAGCCCTTGGCCAATGCTAAATATGCTCTTTCCGGGCGCTTCAAGGCTTTTCAACCAAGCATTCACCAACTTTTCCACAGCCCTGTTCATTTCAAAAAATGTTCGACGGTCGGGGGTGTTTCCGGGAGCCCGAACTTTACGCCGGGAAGGGGAAAGCTGTGGGAAGCCCTTCGCCCTTTTCGCCCAAAATGTCAAGGAAAAAGTGTAGCTCCCTCCCGAAAGAAATCAACAGAATTCGGGGGTCAGAGTAAAATTCCGTTACCCATTTTACCCATTTTATTCCTTTCTACTTAAAAATGGCAAAACCGCCTTTTGAAGGCAATTTTACATTTCCCCAATCCAAGCCGCAAAACACCATTGAACATTAGCTCAAATTTAGCCGTGTTTCAAGTTTTTGCTTCAAGCACTGCGCGTTACGCTTAAACTGTAACTTTGAACCAAACCTCAACGCGATGTCATCCGAAACCTACCCCATCCGCTCTATTGCGGTGTATTGCGCTTCATCACCCGGACATAACCCTATTTACCGTCGGGCGGCCCGGGCCTTGGGAGCATTGATGGCCGAGCGCTCTATAGCGTTGGTGTATGGCGGAGGCTCCGTGGGTTTAATGGGCGAAATTGCCGATGCCGTGATGGAAAACGGCGGGAAGGTTACCGGGGTAATCCCCGATTTCCTCTATCAACGCGAAGTTGGCCACGACGGTCTCACCGAATTGCTCATTGTAGACTCGATGCACACCCGTAAACGGATGATGTTCGAGCGATGTGATGCCATCATTACGCTACCCGGCGGATTTGGAACCCTCGAAGAACTGTTCGAAATGCTCACGTGGGCGCAGCTCAATCTTCACCAAAAACCCATCGGCTTGCTCAACGTAGAAGGATTTTATGATCACCTCATCGCCCTTGTAAAACACATGCATGCTGAGGGTTTGCTCAGCACCTCATCGCTTCAACTGCTGCAACACGCCTCCCACCCCGAAATACTGTTGCAGAAACTGTCGGAACACCTAATACATAAAGGCGGTAATACACTCACGCCACAACAGATGTAAGCCCACAATTTATCTATTTTTGCGACAAACAAACGTTATGAACGAAGCGCACCTCCACCTGCTGGTGAATCACTTTCCTATCATGGGTTCCTTTTTCAGCCTGATTATTCTCGGAGCTGGATTCATCACCAAAAACGCCACTGTACGCAAAACGGCTTATGCCCTGTTGGTATTTAGTGCCTTGATGACTTTACCGGCTTTCTTTAGTGGAGAAGGTGCCGAAGAAGTGGTTGAAGCCATCCCGGGCGTTTCGCACGACACCATTCACGAACACGAAGAAACAGCCGAACTCGCACTTTGGATTTCACAACTCGCAGGTATCGCCGCAGCCCTGGCCTTGTACTTCGAAATCACCTTGCACCGACTGGCCCGTGTCACTTCCATCGTAACGCTCGTGCTCAACATTGCCTTGTTTGGCTCCATGACCAGAACCGGAAATACAGGTGGCAAAATTCGTCACCCCGAAGTCGAAGAAGGCTACGCATCACCCGCCAAAACAGAAGGCGAAGAGCATTCCGAATCAGAACACTGATTGAGGCCTTACCCCAATTCAAGCGCCGAACAGAAAACGACTGTTGAGAAGATTCCTCAACGTTACATGTTCGGTTCATATGAAGGAACCATAACGAGAGCCTGAGCTGTATTCAACCCGATTCATTCTGCTATTCAAGGCTTTTCCACAGGCCATCCACAGGCTTTTCCACAGCGGTGTTCATATCAAAAAAGGCTTGTAGGCAGCAGGTATTTTCGAGAACCCGAACTTTACACCGGGAAGGGGAAAGCTGCGGGATTCCCTTCAGCTTTTTCAGCCTGATTCACAAGAAAAAACCCGAAAAAATCGAGGAAGTAATTCACAAAACTTAAAATAGGAAGTAGAAAAATAAATCCTAACTCTTCTAATTGTTTTTCCTGTTGTGAATCATCCTGCAAAGCGCTGATATACAAGATGTTTAATCCAAATCGATCTCTAAAATCAGAAGCATCGTTCGAAACCTGGACAACGTCCAAACAATCAATAAAGCATTGAGATTGATGTTGGAATGCTGCGCATAAACCACTGGTCATCTGCAAAACCAGCGTGTTAGAAAACAACATCAAACCCACAAAACGAGTAAAATATTGACTGAGAAAAGAGCAACCCGCAATCTACTCGTCGAAAATGAGGAGAACCGAAGCTGAATGCTGCTTAGTTAATCTTACTGTATTTACTGCTGTTGGTAGGGTCGAGTTCCGAGAGGATTTGCAGCACCTGTGCTTTTTCGGTTGGACTGGCCTGTTTAAAGATGTTGACCAGCTCGTCGGTTTTGGCATTAAACCAAACCTGCATATTGTACGAGGCAGGTCTTTGCTTGTTGAGTTGTTGAATTTTCTGCAACGACTCAAGCACCGCGGCACGACCAATATCCATTTTGTTGTACATGTTATCCATGCCCATGCGATGATACTTATAATTGGCCTCACGCAACGGCTTGAACACAGGGTTCAGGTAGTTTTCGGTTAGCCAGAAACGGTTTCTGGGGGGAATATCGTTGGCCTTCCACCCTTTCGCCGCATCTTGCTGGGCATTCTGAACCACTTGCTGCGCTTTTTGCCAATATGGAGTGCCGCCCTCGAGCGAATAAGAATCGTAATCCATGGCCAAGATTACATAGGCGTAATAACCCAAAAGGCTCGCGAGACCCGACACGAAAGCCGCATCAGAAAACTCGATAGGCTGATATTCCAAATACCTGAAACTAATGTCCTCGTCCATAAAATTGAGGAGCACCGAACCGTAATTGGTGTTAAAAACCGGACGACGAACCTGAATTTGCAAGGTTCCGCTCATCTCGTCGGGTTGGTTGTATTTCGTGATGTTAAACGTCAGGTTACACTCAATACGCTCATCCCGTTTAAACTGATCGCCCGTCCATTTCGTGCCGTTCATAAACTCCCGAATCGCGGTTTCTAAAGTGGTAAACACCCGTTTATCGGAAAGCTGAATCTGCTGCGACAAAACACTCACTCTGCAATTGAGCTCCTGAGCCGAAGCCAGTGAAGCACTAATAATCAGTAGGATAGAAAATAGGTTACGCATCATGCTTGAGAAGGTCATTCAACAATTCGGCAATATCTCTGGCGGCTTCGGTTTTGGTCTGCGCCCCCAATTGCATCCAACCTTTGGTCTTACTTAAAATTTGGATGGTATTGAAATCGCTACCAAACACCTGATTTTCCGAGTTAAACTCGTTGAGAACGATAAAATCAAGGTTCTTGGTATGTAGCTTTTCCTCCGCATTTTGCCGACCATTCTCAGTTTCGAGGGCAAAACCACCGAGAACTTGTCCGTTGCTAACCATTTGCGACAATTCCTTCAGAATGTCTTTGGTTTTGGTGATGGCCAAATGCTCACCTAAAGCCTTCTTTTTTAACTTCTCCTCGGAGGCTGCCTGTGGACGGAAGTCGGCAACGGCAGCGGCCAAAATTGCCGCATGGCACGAAGGAAACACTTCCACACAAGCATTGCGCATTTCCTCGGCTGTGCTAACCGATATTACCCGGATGGTTGGATGAAAAAGCTTCAGTTCTACAGGACCACTCACTAAAACTACCTCGGCACCGCGTTCGGCCAGTTCCTCCGCAAGGGCATAGCCCATTTTTCCGGAAGAGTGGTTGGAAATGTAGCGCACAGGGTCGATGGGCTCACGGGTTGGTCCGGCGGTAATCAATACCTTCTTGCCTTTCAATTGCTTATTGAGGTTAAAGAACGATTCCAATCGATCTACAATCTCTTCAGGCTCCATCATTCGTCCCTCGCCTACCAATCCACTGGCCAGCTCGCCCGCTGCCGGTTCGAGTATATAGTTGCCATAATTCCTAAGCGCTGCGATGTTGCGCTGAGTTGAGGGATGTTTCCACATGTCGAGATCCATGGCCGGGGCAAAAAACACAGGACAACGGGCCGAAAGATAAACAGCAGCGAGGAGGTTGTTGGCCAATCCGTTGGCGCAGTAAGAGAGGGTATTGGCGCTGGACGGAGCTACCAACAGGGCATCAGCCCAAAGGCCAAGCTCCACATGATTCACCCATTCACCTTGCTCGCCCAGGGTAAAGCTGGAATGCACAGGGTTCTTGCTCAACGTACTCAGCGTGAGCGGAGTGATGAACTCTTTCGCAGAATTGGTAAGGATTACACGTACCTCAGCACCCGCTTTAACCAGCAAACGGGTTAAGGGAGCGCTCTTGTAGGCGGCAATGCTTCCGGTGACCGCCAGAATGATCTTTTTCCGGAACAGCATGAGCTGAAACCTTATTTCTCTCCGCCTTCTTTGGCAGGATTACGGAAGTAAACTTTGCCTTCCAGATATTCATTGATAGAAACGAGGGTAGGCTTTGGCATACGCTCGTAGTGACGAGAAATTTCGATTTGTTCGCGGTTTTCGAAGATTTCTTCGAGGTTATCGCCGGAAGTGGCAAACTCTGAAAGCTTCGCGTTAAGCTCCTCTTTCACGTTCACGCTGATCTG
>CANHCM010000198.1 GCA_947459155.1 Bacteroidota bacterium
AAATCTACGGGTCTGTTTAATATACTTTCCAGTTCTTGCTTAAAATTAAAATAATTGTCAGCATAATCTTCAATCGTAGCCTGATCAAAGTCAACGATCAAATCGATATCACTTTCATCATTGAACGAATCTCGTAAAACTGACCCAAAAGCAAAAAGCTTAGAAACTTTGTGAATTCTACAAAGTCTTGCTATATCATCTATATTCTGTTTCAGCAGTTTCATAGCGTAAATTTAGGAACAATTGGTAATGTAGATCAAAGTCCTATAGATCGCGTGGATCTGGACGAACGCTTTAGAAGAAAGAATATTGAATGAAGCTGTAGTCTTACCAGCGTCATTACAACCACCAATTATGTATAGCTTCTTGTCCTGCACGTTCAAAGGTAGAGAACTTTACGCTGATCGCAAGCACCAGGTTGTGGTCAATAGGCTTGTTGCTGAATCGCAATTTGTATACTGACCTTTCATCTTCAGGCTTTGGATTACAAAACCGCAAAAACTCTACTCTGGACTTAAAAAGCCCCCAACCGTGCGATTGCATGGGTTGAACAGCTCCCCCTTTCAGAGTTCATGAAACAATCCCAATTCATTCGAACAAATTCGTTTTACTTTTTCTGAGGAGTTTTTCTTCATGCTGTCAAACGATTTTCACCGTCTGGTTAAGTAATTCCACATTGAAGTTTATCCGGGCATTTAAGGCCTTGAATACTTTGAGGATTGTTTCAAACCTGGCATCTGTCAGGCTATTTTCCAGTTTTGATATTTGCGCTTTCTGAACACCTACAAGTCGCCCAAGTTCTTCTTGAGTTAAATTACGTGCTAAACGTGCCTGGCGAATCGCCTCTCCAAGCAAGTCGAGCCGTAACTCATGCTCAAATGCCTCTCGCTTTGGCGTACCGCGTTTACCGATGTGTTTGTCAGTGACCTCGTCTAAGCTATATGTCTTTAGGCCTTGCTTTTTCATTTCTCCTTGTCTTTGAATTCAAAATATTTTCTTCGTAAACGTTCTGCTTTTTCCAAGTCGCCTTGAGGGGTTTTATCTGTTTTCTTAATTAGCCCATGCGTTGATATAACCACCTTATCGGCCTTTTCTGATTTGTCCCAAAAAGCAAAAAGCCTGTAATGGGTTTTATTAAACAGCGTTCTAAACTCCCAAATTTCTTCAGTCAACTTTTTAAACAGCTCTTTATCACTTGAATACCTTGCCTTCGTGATGTTGTAGATGATCTTATCTCTCACTTTTTCGTCAAGGTTATCAAGGAACTCCAAGGCTTCTTCTAAAAACTCAACATTAAATTTTGGCGCTTGCACACATTAAACGTTTATGCAAAGATGAATGTTTCTTTATCAGGAAACAAGTATTGAATTGAAGTTGTCCATTTAACCCCATCCCAATTTAGCTATACAACAACTAAGCAGACCCTACACACAACCATCTTGTTGACGAATTGGGATTCGGATGCCGACCTTTCATCTTCAGGCTTTGGATTACAAAACCGCATAAAAACCCACCCTGAACGTCAAAAGCCTTCAAGCGGTAAATGGTATAGGTTGAACAGCTCCCCACTCGATAAAATAGATGCCGGCAATTCAACGTCAAACCAAGGCCTAAACAAAACCAAATCACTACTTTTAACCCAAATTAAATCCGTGAAAAACAGCTTACTGTCCAGCCTGGTATTGCTCATTCTGGGCTTATCTGCTCTGCCTTTGTGGTCTCAAACCCCTTCTGCTAATGCATCTGATTCTACCGTAAATACTATGGTTGAAACCATGCCGGAATATCCCGGCGGAGAAGAAGCCATGATCGCCTTTCTCAGGAAGAATATCAAATACCCCAACGAGGCTAGAAGAGAGAAAATCGGGGGTGTGGTCTACGTTGTATTTGTCATCAATTCCGACGGAAGCATCGTTGATCAAAGCATTCTTAAATCGCCCCACCAAAGTTTGAGCGATGAAGCACTACGGGTAATTGGGAAAATGCCGCCCTGGAAACCCGGGTATCAGAAGGGTAAGGCCGTTCGGGTAAAAATGAACCTTCCTATTCGCTTTACCTTGCCGGAAGATCCGGCTGATTTAGATGCCGAAAAAGATAAACCCAAGGCCAAGCAGCTGCGGATTCACACTGAAAGAGCAGAAAAAGCCTTTGATGACAAATCCTACAAAGATTGTCT
Source organism: Bacteroidota bacterium (assembly GCA_947459155.1). GTDB lineage: Bacteria > Bacteroidota > Bacteroidia > M30B66 > M30B66 > CAMCXT01. The sequence goes on from CANHCM010000198.1 coordinate 2,177, forward strand.
GTACCATTTGATGAAGCTCAAAGAATTGCAAAAACCCAGTGCCGATCTTCTCGCCATGGAAGCATTTTGTTTGGCCGAATTGGGCGACCTGAAACTGGCTTGCGAAACTTTCGCGGAAATTCCAGAAAGCCAACTCAGCCGAAGCATGCTGAAAAAGAAAAGATCAATTTGTTTTTAACGCACAAACCAACACTTCATGAATAAATCAATCGCACTACTGCTCTGTTCATCACCATTGTTGGGATTTACTCAAACAGTAAAGCCCAAGGAGAAAGAGCAAAAAATACAATTTGAGGAAATCAGAATTCAAGAAATACCCGCTCAGGAAGTCAGCTTTCCTTCAGATTCAGAGATACGTGTAGAGATGGAAGAACAGCCAGGAATTCCTGATTCAGTATTTACCATCGTTGAGCAAATGCCCGAATTTCCGGGTGGAAAAGAAGCTTTTTCCCAATTCATTGCAAAACACATAAAATACCCTCAATCGCTCGTTGAACAAGGTGTGGAAGGGAATGTATACATCAGGTTTATTGTCCATTCAAACGGAGCCCTTTCAAGTTTTCAGGTATTGCGCAGTCCAAACCCTGAACTCAGTAAAGAAGGATTGAGGTTGATGAAGTTAATGCCTAACTGGATTCCCGGAAAAAACATGGGGAAGAACGTTCCGGTGTATTACATCGTTCCCGTTCGCTTCAAGTTGCAATAACCACCATCGATCTTTATCATCCCAAAAACAAACAAAATCAACAACATGAATATGCACACACTTACCAAACTGCTTGCTGCATTCGTCATGCTTTGCACAACGGTAGAAGTCTGTGGTCAGAACTTCACCGACTTTACCTGGCAATACCCGCAGTATGGCGGACACAGCCTTAATGAGGTGAAGCATGTTGCCGACGAAACCTTTATTGCCGTAGGCGACGAAGGCATGTTGTTGATGACCTACGACAACGGGCAAACCTGGACGATAAACCAGCAAAAAACCCTAAAGAATTTCCGGGCGGTTTGGGTCTTTAATTCTGAAGACATTTTGGTGGCCGGTAGCTTCGACAACTCAGGCCTTGAACTTTACCGAACCCTTGATGGTGGCGATACCTGGGCCCTCACCTACTCCAACTCAACGCTGAGTGTGTACGATATGCAATTCCCCAGCGATAGCGTGGGATACATGGTTGGGAACATTGGAAAAGTGCTTCGCACGGATGACGCAGGCAACACCTGGACCGACATCTCCAACACTTCCATCAACGGTAGCCTTCGCTCGGTGTGGTTTACCAGTCCCGACACCGGTTTTATTGGTCGCACCTCCACATTTGGCATGTATAAAACCACCAACGGCGGACTTACCTGGAGTCAGAATTTCGGGTATTTCTTCACCACGTGTTACGCGATGCATTTCCTCAACGATACCCTGGGATTTGCGGGCGCTTTCGGGAATGCCATCTTTCGAACCACCAATGGAGGCGAAAACTGGAGTCAGCAAAGCAACCCTCAACTTTCGGAATTTATCCGCTCTTTCAGTTTTGCCGATTCCCTGCGGGGGATGGCTGTTGCGGGAGGTTATATATACCTTACAATCAATGGTGGCACCACATGGTCATCCACCTTTAACTTAGGAAACCTCCGCAGCGGAGCGCTCTCGCCACAAGGGAATGCCGTGGTGGGCAATCTTACGGGAGGCATCCGCATCAGCAGCGACTATGGCGCAAACTTTACCGATGCCAATCCACAAGCCGGCATTTCTACCTTTCGGCGCATCAAGATGCTCAATGCGAACCAGGGTTGGGTGGGCGGCGATGAGGGGAAAATCCTCAAAACCAACAATGGCGGTACCAGTTGGCAACTGCAATCGGCCGCGCCATACTACGATGTAATTACAGATATGTCGGTGTTTAGCGCCAGTAAAGTGTTGATTAGCAACGACGACGGACAAGTCATCACCACAACCAATGGTGGTAGCAGCTTCAGCACCCAAACCCTCGATGCGAACGGTCCTATTCGGGCCATGCACTTTCCGACTGCCAGTGTGGGTTATGCTTGCGGCAATTCCGGAAAGCTGTGGAAGAGCACCAATGGCGGCACCAGCTTCAGCGCTATTCCCATTGCCGGTGTTGCGCAGGATTTATTGGAGTTGCATTTCCCCTCTGCCAATGTGGGCTACGTGGTTGATGCCTTCAGTATTATCCGCAAAACGGTGAATGGCGGAAACAGTTTTACGCAACTCAGCGGAAATGGCATAGGCACGCCGGCGCAGCTGTGGTTTCTCAACGACAGTACCGGCTACCTGATTAACAATGAAGGCGATGTGTTCCGCACTACCAACGGAAGCACCTTTGAGCCGGCCGGCGCCACTTGCCTGCAAACTCCCTTCGATTTTTATTGCCTCAACGATAGCACCTGCTTTGCCGTGGGTAGCTTCACGAATGCAAGCTGCGATGTGAGTTTCACCAACAATCGGGGCCAAAGCTGGACCGACCTTACTTTTCCCTACGCCTACGCAGGCTGGGGAGTGCACGCCTTAGACACTTCGGCCATTTGGCTGGTGGGACAAAACCAAACCATTCTCAGAAGAGGAACTGGAGGCTTGATCACCCAGAACAATGAGTTGCCGCAGGAGGCACAAGCAAAACCTGTGTTGGTTTACCCGAATCCCAGCGCCGGATTGGCTTACATTGATAGTCAGGAGAAAATTTCAGACTGGAAACTCTTCGATATCAGCGGAAGAATTGTCCTCACAGGAAGCGGCTACGAACTCAACCTCAGCGCGCTCAGGAGCGGTATTTACAACCTACGCGTGGAGCTCAAAAATGGGAAGGTTGAAAACAGCCGTGTGGTGAAATGAGTTAAAAGTTGAAAGTGGAAAGTGGAAAGAATTTTTTAAACTTTTAACTTTCAACTTTCAACTCAAGCGAAGCCTGCCTTTTACCTTTCCCCTCGCGAAGCACCCTTTCAACTTTCAACTTTTAACTTTCAACTGAGGCGAAGCCTGCCTTTCTCCTCGCGAAGCGCCCTTTTAACTTTCAACTTTCAACTTTATACTTTCAACTTTCAACTTCCTCCTTCCTCCTACAACC
>CANHCM010000199.1 GCA_947459155.1 Bacteroidota bacterium
CACAGTTTAAAGACTTCCGCTTCGGGGTAAACCGAGAGGGCATCGACCATATCCTGATCGCAATTTGAGCCCGGAAATACGACAACACCGATTTTAATGGATTTCTGCATGGTTCAGAGTGTGTTGAATTGAAGAAAGTACAGCACCTGATTGTAAATCACGGCTGCGAGGAGCAAAATAAAGAGCAATTCAGACAAAATCTGATTGCGAAGCGAAATAAAATAGTTGGAAAACAACACCGAGAGCGGCACCGCCAAAAACGAAAGGCTGATCATGGAGCGCTTGGTCGAAACCAGATAGCTGAGCGCGGCAAAGGCGAAAAACCAAACCAGCAAAATGAGGTATTTGCGGGTTTTCACTTTGGTAAAGGTGCTAATGTCGAGGAAGAACTTCACCAATGAGGCGATCAGGAGCAGGGCGAGGATGACCGCCAGCAGAATGTAGGTTTCGTTGAATACAGTGCTGAGGTTTACGCGGTAGAAGGGCTCCAGAATCGATTGGAGGCTCGACACCGAGAGCATATCGAACCAATACAGCCCGGTGGAGAACACGAGAAAGGGGAGAAACACGCCCAGCAGGCTGCTGAGCCACTCTTTCCAGTTGAAGGGCCGAAGCAGCGACAATGAAACCCAGATGAGGGGAAACAGGAACAGTGTGGGCCAGTAAAACAGGGCGGCCAGGCCGATGAAAAAGCCGGCATCAAACACCGGGAAGGTGGCCGACTCGGAATGGAAAAACCGAAAAAGGGTGTGTAAAAAGAGGATGATAAAGGTATTGGCCAGAATCAACGGGCTAAAGGAGAGCTGTTCGGGGAAGCAGCTCATCACCACCACGTACATGAGCGAAGGCAGGTTGGTGTTTTCGCGCAGCACGCTGTGGCGGTTGATGACCCAGGTGAGAAAGAAGGCCTGACCAACCACCATAACCGCCGAAAGCACCGTTTGCAGAAGGGTAAGTCCATCGAGGCTCCGGAGCAGGTATAGAAAAAGGGGGAAGGCGTTTTCGGTATTGGCCACTTCCGGTTTGGGAAGGATAAACACCCACATCACCAACAGTACCAAGGGTAGCATGAGCAGGTTGATGAAATGAGTGGTTCTGAAAAAACTGATAAACACGGAAGATGTCTGGCTGGAAAATGAAAATTCCTATTTTCGCAGCAAATTTATTCAATCATGAATTCTTTTTTCTACGCGATCGCCGACTTTTTTGAGCTTACTTTTAAGCTGATGCCTTCTATTGGTCCGGCCACCAATTTGCTTTTCATGGCTGTGATTACCTACTTCACCATTTACTGGATTGTGCAGATGAAGAAGAATCCGGATAAAGCCCGTCACTAAACACCTCTTTTAAACGTTTTTTCCACCCCGGCGTCAACCCGTCCGGGGTTTTTTGTTGGGATCAGGACGATATCCACCACTGCATTGTGGACATTCCTCGGAATACCTGCCGCCAGACCGATTACTCCGCCTTATCTTTGTGCACGTCCCAACATGTCCCAACCACGCGCTTACCTCATTGCTTTAGCCTTGCTATTTTTATGCGCATGGCCGTCGTGGGCGCAGGTTACACGGGTTAAGGGTCAGGTTGTGGATGGCCGTACGGGCGAACCTTTGGCCTTCGTTAACCTGATGTTCAAAGGCACGCAGGTGGGTGGCCATTCCGACATCAACGGGCAGTTCGACCTGAACATTCACAAGCCCATCGACACACTCCTGGTGAGCTACCTCGGTTACAAACCCCAACGTTTGGCCATCCAGCGTTTTAAGCTGACCGAATTAAAGATAAAAATGCAGAGCGCCGAAAATGTGCTCAATGCTGTGGAGATTCTACCCGGCGAGAATCCGGCCCACCGCATCATGCGCAATGTGGTGGAGGCGAAGAAGATTAACGATCCGGTGCAGGTGGAGGCCTATCAATACCGGATGTACAACAAGATCGAATTCGACCTGAACAACTACGGCGATAAGCTCTCCAAGCGGCGAGCGCTGAAACGCTTTCAGTTTGTGTTCGACTACGCCGACACCACCGAAGAAGGCAAGGTGTTTCTTCCCATGGCCATCACCGAAAATACCTCTACCGTAACTTACCGGCGCGACCCACCGGGCAAACAAGAGGTGATACTCGGCAGCCGCATTTCGGGGTTGAAGAACGCTTCCGTTTCGCAGTTTCTGGGCGATATGTACCAGAATATCAATATCTACGATAACTTCCTGCTCATCTTCAACCGCAGCTTTGTGAGTCCGGTAACCGATAACTTTCTCCGGTATTACAAATACTACCTGGTCGATAGTGTGTACTTTGGCGATGAGCGCTGCTACAAGCTGCTGTTTCTGCCCAAACGCAAGCAAGACCTCACCTTTACGGGCGATTTGTACATACACGACCAAACCTGGGCTGTAAAGCAGGTGAACATTCGCTTCAACGACCAGTCGAACATCAACTATATCAAGCAGTTTGATGTGTTTCAGCAGTACACCCGAGTCAATGGGAAAACCTGGATGCTCGAAAAGGAGAAAACCATGGCCGATTTTGCCCCCTTCGAACGCAACGATGGCATGGGCATGTATGGCCGAAAAACCACCATTTACAGTCATTTTAACTTAAACCCAACACTCAGTGACAGCCTTTTCAAGCCCGGCAAAGACATTGTTGTGACCGATTCGGCTACCGAGCTTAGCGATGCCGCCTGGGACACGCTGCGTTCCGAAGCCCTCAGCAAAACCGAGAAAGACATCTACAAGATGGTCGATACGCTGGTTGAAATGCCACGGATTGTGCAGATTAAAGATGTGGTGAAGATGCTCGCTACCGGCTACCTCAAATGGAACCAGTTTCTCCTCGGGCAATACTACACCTTTGTTTCGTGGAACGACATTGAAGGCATGCGTTACAAGCTGGGCGGCATTACCGACAACAGCTTTAGCAAACGGCTCGAGCTGCGGGGCTGGCTGGCGTATGGAACGCAGGACGAACGCTTCAAGGTAAAGGCCGGCATGCGCTGGTTTTTGAATGCCAACAAGGAGCACCGCAACCTGTTCACCTTGAATTACAAGTCGGATTTGGAGCAACTCTCGCTGTCGGCGAACACCTTGCAGCTCGACAACATCATGACCTCCCTGTTCCGCCGAACGCGGCTTAAGTATGTAACCAATGTGGAGGAAATCCGCGGAACCTACGAATACGAGTACTTCCCCGGTTTGCTCAACCGGCTTACGGTGTTTAACCGCCGGCTCACGCCGCTGGGCGACTTCAGCTTTCCGCGCGAAATGGGCGGAACCACGCATTTCATTCCGCACATTACCACCACCGAGATTTCGCTGCACACCCGCTTCGCCTGGCGCGAAAAGTACCTCTCGGGCGAATTCGACCGGATGAGTGCAGGCACACGTTACCCGGTGATTCAGCTCGATTTGAGCGCCGGTATTCCCAACGTGATGGGCTCGGAATTCAGCTATTACAAGCTTAAACTGCGGGTGAGCGATCGCTTTCGCATCCAGCCTTTAGGCTACACCGACTACCTGATTGATGTAGGCAAAACCTGGGGGCAGGCGCCGTACCTCTTTTTGGAGGTGCATCAAGGTTCACAAACTTACGCCCTTGATCAACTGGCGTTTAACATGATGAACATTTTCGAATTCGCCTCCGACCGATATGTTTATCTCTTTGTGGATCATCACTTTGAGGGGTTCTTCCTGAATAAAGTACCTTTGCTCCGCAAATTAAAATGGCGCGAGGTGCTCACCTTCAAAAGTGTAATTGGCGATATGAGTGCAGAAAACAGGGCTCAGCTCATCTACCCCGATGGGCAGGATCCGCGGCTGCACAGGCCTTACCTCGAGTCGGGCGTGGCGATTGAGAACATTTTCAAGGTGGTGCGTGTAGATGCCCTCTGGCGGATGACCCATCTCGACCGTCCTCTGGCCCGTCCTTTCGGTTTGCGCGTTTCAATGGTTTTCCGGTTCTGAGGTATGAAGCTTTACACACAACATTTAATCAAACGGTACAAGAAGCGGGTTGTCGTAAACGACGTTTCGGTGGAGGTGAATCAGGGTGAAATTGTGGGTCTGCTGGGTCCCAATGGCGCCGGTAAAACCACCACGTTTTACATGACTGTTGGCCTGATTCGCCCCAATGAAGGGAAGATTTTTCTCGACAACCAGGAGATTACCCACCTGCCCATGTACCAGCGCGCCAAGCTCGGAATCGGGTATTTGGCTCAGGAGGCATCGGTATTTCGGAAGTTGAGTGTGGAAGACAATATTCTGGCGGTGCTGGAGATGACCAACCTCAAGCCCAAGGAGCAGGAGGCCCGTTTGGAAGCTTTGTTGGATGAGTTTAGCCTGCAGAAGATTCGCAGCAACCGCGGCGATTTACTTTCGGGTGGAGAGCGCAGGCGCACCGAAATTGCACGGGCACTGGCTTCCGACCCCAAGTTTATCTTGCTCGATGAGCCCTTTGCCGGCGTCGACCCCATCGCGGTGGAAGACATTCAGAGTATTGTGGCCAGCCTGAAACGCAAGAACATCGGTATTCTCATCACCGACCACAATGTGCACGAAACATTGAGCATCACCGACAGGGCATACCTGCTGTTCGAAGGCCGCATACTGAAGGCCGGAACCGCCGAAGACCTCGCCAACGACGAAACGGTGCGTAAGGTATATCTCGGTAAAAACTTTGAGTTAAGGCCAAAAGCCGAAACAGAGTAGTGCTTATCTTCGCCCTCAAATTTTACCACTATGAAGTTTATCGCCGAAATTGATGTGATGCCTCACAAAGCCTTATTGGATCCACAAGGCAAAGCTGTTTCAGGCAGTATGAAGAACATCGGATTGCCACAGGTTGGAGATGTGCGCATCGGAAAGCACATTCAACTGGAACTTGAGGCCTCCGGCGAAACTGAGGCCCGCGAAATGGTCGAAAAAGCCTGCAAAGAGCTCCTGGCCAACCCGATTATGGAGGGCTACCAATTTTCGATCGCTCCGCTGTCTTAGGCTTTGGGTTTTGAGCCTGCCGCGCTCAGCATCGAAACCATCAGGTACACAACCATGATGAGCGCCAATCCTGCAATCTGCAACCACAGCAGAACGGGAAGGCATCCCAACAAAAAGGAATAGCGCAGCTCGTTGCCTTTCCAGCCCTTTTGCTTCAGCTTTAGCGAAAACATGGGAAGTGGGGCCAGCAGTAAAAGCGAAAACAGCACAATCAGGATAAAGACAA
>CANHCM010000200.1 GCA_947459155.1 Bacteroidota bacterium
CTTTTCGTCGCTTTGTTGGGTAACCGTTTCGGTGTACTACCTGTTTATAAAGCCGGAGCGGAGGTTTAGTCACGCCATTTCTTTAGCTATCGCGGTATACCTCATCATTAGTATTAAGCCTTACATTTTCGTGGCTATTTTACCCGGAGCCACCATTTGGGTGCTGTATAACAGAATTAGTTCGATATCGAATCCAATCATTCGATTGTCGGTAGCGCCCGTTATTTTGTTGATTGGTCTGGGGATTTCGACGCTGTTGTTTTCCACCTTTAGCGAGTCGCTGGGCGATTACGGTTCGGTCGATAAAGCCTTGAACAAGGCGGTGGTGACCAAGAACGACTTAACCCGTGAGGCTTACGGGCAGAACTCCTTCGATATTGGGGAAATTGACGGTAGCGTTTCGGGACTTTTGGTGAAGTTCCCGGAGGCCTACATGGCCGGTATGTTTCGTCCGTATTTCTGGGACGTTACCAACCCCGTTATGCTCATGTCGGCGCTGGAGAATTCATTCTTGCTGTTCATGTTCATTCGTCTGCTCCTGCGCAGCGGGCCCGGATTTTTTATCCGGGTTTTCAGCAATCCAGTACTCATTTTTTGCTTTGTCTTCACCATTTTCTTCGCCTTCGCCTTGGGAATTACCACGGCCAATTTTGGGGCTTTGGTTCGGTATAAGATTCCGGCGATTCCATTTTTTCTGTTGATGATATACATCATGGAATCGGGTAAAGACAAAGCCTCGAACAGCCAGGAGCCGGAGCCGGTTTCTGAAAGCCAAACAACAACGTATGAAGTGGTCGAAACACAATAGGATTTTACTTTTTCTTTCCTTTCTGGAAGGTGGATCGCTCATGGCGGCCGAGCTTATCAGTGCGCGCATGTTGGCGCCCACCTTCGGTTCTTCGATTTTCGTTTGGGCTTCGGTTTTGGGCGTTACGCTGGGTGCCCTGGCTTTGGGCTATTATCAGGGTGGCGTTTTTTCGCAGTTTGAAAAGCGCGATAAAATCCTACTCAGCACCCTGATTGTTTCGGGTATTCTGCTCATTTTAATGCCATTTACCGCGCAGTGGGTGTTGAACTTCGCCCATATTTTCCCCTTTAGGCAAGCGGTAATATTATCGGCCATTATCATTATTCTTCCACCCGTTACCGGAATGGGCATGGTTTCGCCCTTGATGGTAGCGAGTTTAGACCATTCTATTGAGTCGGCCGGACGGAGGGCCGGTTTGGTGTACACCGTTTCTACCACTGGCGGCATTGTGTTTACCTTTTTGTTTGGGTTTTACATTTTGCCGGAGTTTGGACTTATTCTGCCCTCGATGATTACCGGATTTGTCTTGGGAATTGTTCCAGCGGTATTAATCTTCAGACATGGATGGATTAAGCCGGGCATCTTAGGAGCTGTGTTCATTGCTGGTTTACTGTATCACCAATGGCAAACAGGGCTGCGCAACGAACGTATTGAGGTGCTGTACCAAGCCGAGGGCATTTTGGGTCAGGTGATGGTTGCGGAGATTCCGGTTGAGCGTGAAGGGCTCGTGCAAAAGGAGCGGACTCTGTTTGTGAATAGGATTATTCAAACCTCCTACAACCCGCAAAACGAGCGGTTTAATGATTTCGATTATATCAATTCAATTTCCGATGTTATCTCAGAGTTTCCGAAGGGAGCCCGTATGCTCGCCTTAGGACTTGGTGGAGGTGTATTGGCCCAGGATGCCACGAAAAAGGGCATTTCGGTCGATGCCGTGGAATTGGATCAGCGGATAATTGACGTCTCACAAAAGTTCTTTGGGCTCGACTCTTCTGTTCGGGTATTTCGCGATGATGCACGTCACTTTCTCAATAACTGCACGGAAACCTACGATATCATCGTGTTCGATCTTTTTCGCGGAGAGGAAGTACCCGCACATGTATTCACGGCGGAGGGAATGGCCAAAACAAAGAAATTACTCAAGCCTGGTGGGTTGGTTGTGATTAATGGTAATGGCTACTTTCGGGGCGATATCGGCAAGGGAACACGCTCTTTGTATAAAACCATTCGTGCGCTTGGACTTTACGTGGAGCTCTATCCAACAGACAGTTTAGAAGAACGCAGTAATATGATTTACATCGCGTCTAACTCGCGCGACACTTTCGATGAATTACTGCCCGAATACATACAAACAGGGTTTATTCAATCCGATAGCATCGATATAGAAAATGCATTTATACTCACAGATCGTCGACCGGTGTTGGATCGCCTCAACGAGCAGGCCACCATGCGCTGGCGATCTGTGTATTTAGCGTATAACAGGTCCTTCTACCAGAACTTACACATCCCCATGTTTAATTAAGGCTTACTGATAAGCCTCAATGGGTTTGCTATGAAGGTTTTAAGCAGATTATTACCAATTTAATTGCGAAGGCTTTATGCGTCGCTTTACTGTTTTCAAACAGCAGAACAGTTTTAATCGAACACAATTCATTAGTCAGAAAAACAGCATCTGCTTTGTTGCCCGCGGCTCGCAGCATTCGTATACAGCTTTGCTTTGCCTTGCATCTGCTGCATTTATCTGGCGATGCTGCTGCGCGGTCTGAATTTTCAGTAGAACCCGACCGGCAGCAAAGCGCTTTGTTGGTTAATCAGCTTTAAAATTTATCTCAGAAAGGCTTAGAAAATCAGGGAAGTTATTTGGATGATTTTCTCCAAGCGCTACTTACTGATCTCCGAAATAAATTTTCTTAAGCCTTACGAAGTGAAGGTCACATTTCAAGATTGGCCTTTTCAAGGCACTTGTGCAGCACAATAATCTGCCAGATTCGGTTGTAATAGTAGCTACGGCCCGATTGGAATGCGGCTAAATATTCGCTCAAAACCCGGTGGTCAATCAATCCGAAACGTTCGCACATTTCTTTGGATGTGTAATGGGTCATTAAGTGTTGAAGTTCGCCTTTCAGCCAGCGCTCCAGCGGAATACTGAAGCCCCATTTTGGCCGATCGAAAAAGGAAGCCGGCACATATTGGAAGAGGATTTTCTTCAATAAGTACTTGGCTTGTCCTTGCGCAATTTTAAGATTGGGATCGAGGTTTAAGGCAAATTCTACAATCCGGTAGTCGAGCAGCGGAACGCGAGTTTCTAAGGAGAACTGCATGGTTGCGCGGTCTACCTTTACCAGAAGGTCATCTTTCAGATAATACCGTAAGTCGAACAAGGCCTGTTCTTCCATGGCGTTGAGCGACCTGGGCAGAGCCTTGAGCTGGGCCGACTCGTTGTAGGAAAGCGTGCCGGAATCCTGGAAAGCCATCAGTTTACGACGCTCCGAAAGGCTGTAGTAATAGCCTTCCTGCGAAAAAATATGCGATTTCTTCAAGCCTGCATTGGGGTAATGGAACAGCGCGGCTGCGCGTTTCATGCGGTTGTCTGACAGGGCATTGAGCGCCAATCCAACCGGCTTACGAAGCAATTGCAACCAGGGCTTCGACAATCGATTTGCCCACTGGTAGGAGCCGTAGCCCAAAAACAGCTCGTCGCCGCCATCACCCGAAAGGGTCATTGTTACTTCTTTTCTGGCCAACTGCGAAACCAGCATGGTGGGGATGGCCGAGGAGTCGGCAAATGGCTCGTCGTAAGCCTCCACCATTTTGTCGACCAGTTGCAGCGCATCTTCTTCACCTACGATAAACTCATGGTGCTGCGTTTTGAGGTGCTTGGCCACCTGAGCGGCGAATTGCGACTCGTTGAACTTCGATTCTTTGAACCCGATCGAAAAGGTGTTCACCGGCTTTTCGCTGAGGCTCTGCGCAATCGATGTGACCACCGAAGAGTCGATGCCCCCGGAGAGAAAGGTGCCAAATGGCACATCGCTGATCATTCGGTAGGCTACGGAGCTCCGCAAGAGCTCGTGGAGCCTTTGTTCGGCCTTGGCTTCATCGCGCAGCGCCTCCGCCTTAAGCTGCTGTTCGGGTTGCCAGTAACTCTCCATACGCATACTTCCGCCTTCGAATACGGCATAAGAACCCGAAGGAAACTTCTGCACCTCGCGCGCGATGCTCAGTGGCTCGGGAATGTAGCCCAGGTGCAGGTAGTCTAAAACAGCCTGGCGGTTGAGGCTTAGCTTAATCTTGGGGCGTAGGGCCAAAATACCTTTGAGTTCCGAACTGAAAGCGATGTTCTGCCCTTCCCGCCAGAGGTAAATGGGCTTAATTCCCATCCTGTCGCGGTAAAGCAGCAGTCGTTTTTTCGCCGGCTCGTAGATGGCAAAGGCAAACATGCCGTTGAGCTTGTGCACAAACTGTTCGCCGAGTATGAGGTAGGCTTCAAGGATGACTTCGGTGTCGGAGGTTGTGCGGGTTTTAAGACCCAACTCCGCCGCTATTTCCCGATAATTGTAAACCTCGCCGTTGAAGATGATACACGCAGAGCCATCGGCCGACCAAAATGGATGGTTGGCCGATTCCGATAAGTCGAGAATGCTCAGTCGGCGATGCCCCAAGCCGCAAATCTCGTCGTTGAAATATCCTCCCGCATCAGGACCGCGGTGCGCCTGCACGTCGGTCATCTGTCGCAAATCTGCCGCAGTAAAGCGTGATTCCTGTTGGAAATAACCGGCAATTCCGCACATACCTTATTGTGCTGCGCTACGGGTTTGTTTCCAGGAAAGGAACAGCATCAGTGCAACCAACAGTAAAATGAGGCTGCTGGAAGCATAACTAATGGTTTCGGTTTGCTTGTACAGTTTAGGCTCGAAGCGGAATTCGATGCTGTGCTTGCCGGCGGGTACCTTCATGCCTCGCAATACATAGTTGCAGCGGAAATGCGGACTTAGGTTGCCATCGATGTAAGCGTTCCAGCCTTTTGCGTAGTAAATTTCGGAGAAGACGGCAATTTGCGGGGCCGTCGATTCGAAGCTGTATTTCAACAAGTTGGGAGCATAGGATTCGAGGCGGATGACACCCTCGCCGTTGGCCGTCGATTGGGCGTTAACCTGATCGCTAAAACGCTGGTCGACAATTGCAGTTTCGGCTGGATTGAAATCCTGGCTCAGTGCCTGAATCTCCTCATCGGCATTCTTAACCTGACGGACCTGTTTCACCAGCCAGGCATTGCCCAGCGCGGCAGGATTCACCAGCGGCGAGGCTTCAGGATTGTAAATGATGTACCGTGTGTTAAGCATGTTGAGCACATCCAGATTTCCCATAGCAGCCC
>CANHCM010000201.1 GCA_947459155.1 Bacteroidota bacterium
ACCGATTATTCGAGTATTTCGCAGTTGGCCAAGTCGAGTTCCGACTTAAGTATTCCCAGTGACATTGCCTCGTTTAATCGGCGTAGTGATTCTCAGCAAGGCTCGTTGGGAAACCTTGCTTTGTGGGCTTCGGCGGGCTTTAGTCCGGGAAAGCCTACAGAGAAATCTATAAATACCCGTCGATTGCTTCAGTTGAGTTTGGGTTATCAGGAGGTATCGACTTTGGAGGCGGCTTATTCGATTAATCAGAAGATTTTCAGCACTCCCGACAGCAGTTTATCGCGCGATTATTTTGTATTTGGACGGCAAAGGGCGGTGATGCTCGAGGGAGCGTATCTTTTTCGCACTGACGTTGAGCGCGCGGTTTATGCTTATGGAGGAGTAGGCTTGCAGCTGGGTATGAGTTTTTCGAGCGTTTTGGAAGAGAATACCAACCGTTCATTCATTTACACGACCAACGACAGTTCGGCCACTACATTTATTCCCAACATTCAGGAAATCAAAGGTGTGTCTTATTTCAATACGGGACTTGTTTTGCCGTTTGGAGCGCATGCCCGCATTTACAAAAATTGGGGTGCAGTGGCCGATTTTCGTTACGTGTTAGGGTTTACGCAGGCTTTAGGCGGCTCGGGCTTTACCCGGTCATACTTTCAGGCATCTTTAGGCATAAGCTATACCTTAGGGAAGTTTCCCGATCGAAAGCCTGAGGATGAAATTGAAGAGTTCTGAGAAAATCAGGCGGTTGGCTTTTCGCTGTTTTTCCAGTTTTTGTAGGCCATGTAACCGAAGCCGGCAAGAATCAGGTATGGCATGGTCATGAGGTAAAGGATACCGTCGTTTAGTCCACGGCCAACCACTTTACCTTGTCCATTGATGTTGGATTCAACCTGTGTACGACACATAGCGCACTGTGCAAAGCTTGCAACAGGGCTCATCATCAACAGCACAAGTACAGAAATCGAAAGGATGAATCTGCGCATTTTCATGGTTCAGGAAGGATAGTAAGGTGCAATCATGAGGTAAACCAAAACCCCTGTAAAGGTAACGTACAACCAGAGGGGAAAGGTTATTCTGGCAATTTTTTTATGTCGGTCGAAACGACTGGCCAAAGCCCTTACGTAGGTAATCAACACTAAAGGTACGATGGCAGCCGAAAGGATGATGTGCGTAATGAGAATGAAATAGTAGGTGTATCGGAGGAATCCTTCGCCCTGATACTTGGTGGGTTCGGTAGCTGCATGAAACAACACATACGAAACCAGGAACATGACCGAGAGTGCGATTGCTGTGGTCATTAAGCCTCTGTGTAAACCAATATTTCCTTTTTTGATGGCGCTCACAGCAATAATCAGCAGAATAAAAGTGGTTCCATTGATGATCGCATTGAGCCGGGGCAGCAGATAGTAATCGAAATCGCCCAAAATGCTTATCTGCGGGGCAAAAGCGAGGAGGGTAACTACGGCTGGAATGGCCAGTGTAGCCGCTACGATAAAGGGTATATATTTTTTTTCGGTAGGTGATTGAGAAGAGCTCATCGGATTGGATTGATGTTTTTCTTCAAGGCAAGGTTGTATTCGGCCACCAGGACTTTAATTTCATCGATCAGGCGCTTCACGTCTTTCATGTTCGTGCCTTCGTAGATGCCACGGATGTGTTTTTCCCGATCGATGAGGAAAATCAGGTCGCTATGCAGAAAGCCTCCGGGTGCGAGCGAGTCTTGCGCTGCGTTGGCCATGTAGCCATTGTAAGCCAGGGCGTAGATAGAATCTCGATTCCCTGTTAAGAATTTCCAACGCTCGTTGTCGGCTTTAATTTGTTTAGCAAAATCTCTCAGGGTGCCTACAGAATCTCTTTCGGGGTCGACGGTAAAGGAGAGCAGTCGGAAGTCGTTGATGCGTTCGAAATCGTCTACATCGTGAACCATCTTCATGAGGGTTTGCATCTCAGGGCAGATGGTGGGGCAGGTGGTAAAAAAGAAATTGGCAACGTAAATCTTGTTTTCAAGATTTGCGCTGCCAAAGGCTTTACCATTCTGGTCGGTAAACTGGAACGGTGGAATGCTGTGGTAAACTGTATCTCCTGAGGCGGAAAGTTTCTTGGGGCCGAAATAGCCCAAAGGTTTGATATTATGCTTTCCGGTGGTTAGCAGAATGTACCCAATTGAGGGTACCAAGAGAATTAAGAATAACAGTCCAATCTTTCGCACAACTACTTCATCAATTCTTCCACATATTGTATGATTGTCTCTCCTTCAAAGAGTGCAATGAAGATGAGGTAAATCACAAACAACATTGGGAGCAGAATTGTTGTGCGTAAATTTTTTCTTTCGTCGCCAAGGTGCATAAACACCATTACAATGTATCCGGCTTTCACCAGCGTGAGCACGATGTAAAACCACTTGATGAGGGTCCAGGTACCCGGAGTAACGTGTGTTTTTGAATAATAAACACCCACTAGAATTTCTACCACCGTAATCACGGAAAGCAGAAGTGTTACGAAGGCAATTTTGCGTCGAACTGCTCGGCTTTGTTCTGGTGTTCTGGCGTGGCCGTGACTGTATTCGTAAGATTGATCGTGCGTATGTTCCATAGCGCTTTCGGGGTTAGAATCAGAGTAAGTAGAAGAAGGTGAACACGAAAACCCAAACAAGGTCTACAAAGTGCCAGTACAATCCGGCCTTTTCAACCATTTCGTAATGCCCGCGCTTTTCATAAACGCCCTCTGCGGCTTGCCATAAGACAATGGCATTTATCACCACACCTGAAAATACGTGGAAGCCATGGAATCCGGTAATGAAGAAGAAAAAGTTGGCAAACAGCGTATGCCCATATTCATTGTATTGAAGGTTGGCTCCTTGAATGAGCATCTCCTTCACTTCTCCGTCGACAATTACAGTTTTCATTACGCCTTCGCCACCTACGATAAAGGTGTACCATTCCCAGGCTTGTGAGCCCAGAAATACAAGCCCACCTACTACAGTTAGCCCGAGCCAGAAGAGTACTCCTTTTTTGTTGTTGCTGTGTCCTGCATCAACTGCCAGTACCATGGTTACGGAGGAAATGATGAGGATGAATGTCATCAAACCTACATAGAGTAGCGGCAAGTGGGCATGGGTGAATGGGAAGTGGAAAAACACCTTTTCTACCAATGGCCAGGTGTCGGCGTGCACGTGGCGTGCGTAGCCCAACGAAATGAGGAGTGATGAGAAGGTGAATGCGTCAGAGATGAGGAAAAACCACATCATGAGTTTTCCGTAACTCGCTCCGAAGGGTGAGGTTCCTCCTCCCCAAAGGTTTTTAGCGGGAACGTCGATAGTTGCCTGAGCCATGTAGTTTCTATTTTTTCGGTTGCAAGTTTAACCCAAAAATTTGAAATCAAAAACGGGAAATTCGAACTTAAAATTCTTTAATCTGTCGTTCCTTACTGCATGAAAAGCAGGAAGATAAAAAGGTAAATCCACAATCCGTCGAGGAAGTGCCAGTACAATGCAGCATTCTTAACCGGACCAATTCGTCCTGAATTGTACTTTCCAAGCTGGGCTTTCACCCAAACCAACAGCAGATAAATGAGTCCGGAAATGATGTGCGCAAGGTGCAATCCTGAGAGCGCATAAAGGAAGCTTCCTGAAGGGTTGGCGCTTTTTCCGGCGAAATAAATCCCACCTTCCACCAGTTCGGCCCAGCCGAGAAATTGAGAAACACCGAAGCCTACACCCAAAAAAATGGTGATAAGCAGGCCAAGTTTAAGTCCTTTCTGGTTGTCTTTTTTAACACTTACCAAAGCGTAGTGCATCGAAATACTCGACAACAGAATCACTACCGAACTTACCCAAAACATGGGTGGAAGCGAGAAGCTCAGCCACTGCCCATCGGCCTGCCGGACGATGTAGGCGGAGGTTAAACCGGCAAACAGCATCACGATACTGAAAATGCCTACATACAGCATGTTCCGGTTAACTTTTTCCTTGAGAAGGACATTCTCGGAATCTACCATTGAAGCCATTTTTCCAACAAATAAAGGTTATCAAACATCATTGCCAATTGAACAACCGGCAGGTAAATGAACGAGCCAAACATTACCTTGCGGGCATCAGCGATTTCTAAGGTGCGGTGAAGGCGTATGGCTCGAATCAGAAAGAAAACACCGCTGAGGGTAATGATGACCACGGCAATTGGACTGATCATTCTGAACATGAATGGCAGCAGACCAATTGGTACGAGTCCGGCGGTGTATATGAGAATTTGTAAAGCAGAGGTTTTCGATCGGCCATCCGCCGCAGGCAGCATATCAAAACCCGCTTTTTGATAGTCGTCGTGCATCACCCAGGCCAATGACCAAAAATGAGGGAATTGCCAGATAAACTGCACAGCGAAAAGAATAAGTCCTTGAATTCCAATTTCTCCGGTAGCTGCAACCCAACCCAGCATAGGAGGAATTGCACCGGGAAATGCACCAACAAACACGGCAAAAGGAGTAACCCTCTTGAGTGGTGTGTAAATGGCCACGTATGAGACCAGTGCAATGAGCCCCAAAATTCCACTCAATGGATTCATAAACTCCCAAAGCAACCAGATGCCTAAAGCTCCTGTGATTGCCGAGAAGATTAAGGCCTCAGTATGGCTCAGCCGGCCTTGCGGCATAGGGCGATTTTCGGTTCTCGACATTAATTTGTCGAGGTCGCGTTCAATAATCTGATTGAAGGCATTCGAAGCTCCCGTGACCAGAAATCCGCCCAAAGTGAGCAACAATGGAGTGTACCATTCGAAGCTTTGGGTTCCCATGAAAAAAGAGGTGAGCGCGCTAAATACCACCAACCAGCTCAACCTCAGTTTGAGGAGCTGCATGAAGTCTTTTACTTTCGACTTCTTCTCTGTTTTGTATGCGATTTCTTGTGTCAACACCCTTGTAAAATGCGCCGCAAAAGTAGCGAATTCAAAGCCCCTTGTTAACCTGATTTGAGGATAAATTGTTCGCTTTAGGGTTAAAAATCGTAGTAGCGGTTAGGCAGTTGGGTTCTGAAGGCCAAAAATACCCAGGTGGTATTGCGTTCTCCTCCGGGAAAGGCCTGCATACGTCGGCTTCCGCACAGTTCAAGGCGCATTCCGGTTACGGGGTTAATCAGATAGCTTAAAGTGAGGTCGGCAAACATCACCGAATTTTTTACCCCTTGTAGTATC
>CANHCM010000202.1 GCA_947459155.1 Bacteroidota bacterium
CCGGGCATCACATCGAGTAAAATTACGGTGATCAGGAGCCCCGTAATGGCTACAACCCACATGAATAAAAGCATTCCCCAGCGCCAAACACCCCGAAATAAAATTACATGGATGGGCGTGGCAGTTCCGGCAATCATGGTAAAAATGGCGGCATAGTCGAGCCTGCGAAACACCTCACGCCCTAAACCGGGTGGCAAAGCGTGGTAGATGCCGCTCATCATAAACACGAAAACGACTGCAATCATGAATATGGTCAGTGAGGCTACTCTCCAACGATTTCCCCAGCCTTTCCTGATCAGGAGATACCCGGTGCACAGGGTTACAATTCCTGCTAGCAGGTGGGTCCAACTGGAAATAGGCTGATAAAATCCAAGCATGATTCAGCATTTTCAAGTACTAACGGGAATTTCGCTTGAAATGTTGAATGAATATCGGAGAAATTCATACATCACTCTCAATTGGCTAAACCCCTTATTTTACAGCAGTTTTACTCAAACCAAAGCAATAATCGGAGAGGAGATTTACAGCAATGGCGATAAACTTACTCCTCAGGCCAGCACGGATTGAGCCGATTTTACGGCTTCGCTCTCCAAATACTCGTCGTACGTTAAGTGTTTGTCGATAAAACCACCTGGGAACAGCTCAATAACCCGTGTAGCGGTGGTTTGCATAAACTGATGGTCGTGAGAGCTCAGCAACATCGGGCCTTTAAAGTCGGTGGCTGCATTGTTGAAAGCAGTGATGCTTTCGAGGTCGAGGTGGTTGGTGGGCTCGTCGAGGATGACAAAATTGCCCGACTCGAGCATCATGCGTGAAATCATGCAGCGCATCTTTTCACCTCCGCTCAACACGTTGGATTTCTTGAGGGTTTCTTCGCCCGAAAAGAGCATCTTTCCTAAAAATCCGCGAATGTAAGTCTCGTCCTGATCGCTTGAATACTGTCGCAGCCAATCGATCAGGTTTAAGTCGTTTTTGAAAAATGTGGAGTTATCTGCGGGCAGGTAAACCGGCTTAATGGTAACACCCCAGTTGAACTCACCGGAATCGGCTTGCATCTTTCCCATGAGGATTTCGAACAAAGCCGAAACCGCATTGTGGTCTTTTCCAATAACCGCAATTTTGTCTTCGCGGTGCATGCTAAAGCTCAGGTCTTTAAACAATTGACGGCCGTTCAGGCTGGCGCTGAGTTTCTCAACACTCAAAATTTGATCTCCGGCTTCGCGGTCGGGTTTGAAGAATATCGCCGGATACTTTCGGGTAGAAGGCTGAAGTTCCTCAACATTAAGTTTATCGAGAAGCTTTTTACGGCTTGTGGCCTGGCGCGATTTGGAGGCATTGGCGCTAAAACGCGCGATGAACTCCTGAAGTTGCTTGCGTTTGTCTTCAATTTTCGCATTGCGGTCGGCCATTTGGCGGCTAATGAGTTGCGACGACTCATACCAGAAACTGTAGTTTCCGGTAAACATCTTCATTTTGCCATAATCGATGTCGACCACATGGGTGCACACTGCATCTAAGAAGTGGCGGTCGTGAGATACTACGATAACGGTGTTGGTAAAGTCGGCGAGGTAATTCTCGAGCCAGGCGATGGTGTGTACATCGAGGTCGTTGGTGGGCTCGTCGAGCAGGAGAATGTCGGGATTTCCGTAGAGCGCTTGAGCGAGAAGAACGCGAACCTTTTGGTTACCGCTAAGATCTGAGACCAGCATGTGGTGAAATTCTTCGGCGATACCGAGGCCGCTGAGCAAGTTGGCCGCATCGCTTTCGGCGTTCCAGCCTTCCATTTCGGCGAATTCAGATTCGAGTTCTGCGGCTCGGTTGCCATCTTCTTCGGTAAAGTCGGCCTTCGCGTAAATGGCTTCCTTCTCGAGCATGATTGACCACAATTTCTTGTGCCCCATCATGACGGTATTGAGCACTGTAAATTGGTCGAACTCATAGTGGTTCTGCTTGAGGACGGCCATTCTTTCGCCGGGTGTGATGGCTACTTCGCCGGTGCTGGGGTCAATTTCTCCGGAAATGATTTTCAAAAACGTTGACTTTCCGGCTCCATTGGCTCCAATAATGCCATAGCAGTTTCCCGGGGTGAATTTAAGATTCACTTCGTCGAAGAGCGTGCGTTTTCCGTAGCGGAGCGAAAGGTTGGAGACTGCGATCATAGTATTTGAAAAAGTGTGCAAAATTAGGTTTTTTCTTTCACAGCTCGCAAAAAACGAGAAGTCATCACAACCATGTTGTGGCTCCTGTAGTATTTTTCAGCACGAAAATCATTCAACATTGACACGCTACCTACTTCCGGATTTTGTAGTTAAGCTTTGGGCTGATAAACTTCCCAAGACAGGCAATACCGATATGGACAGAGACTTTGATTTAGCCTTTGTACTCTTATGGGCGGTGTTTCTTTTTACGGGTTTTTTCGGGGTATTAAGTTTAGCGATAGCCAATGTGGCCGTAGGACTTTTAACCCTGTCGCTAACAGCCGTAACAATACTTGCATTTTTGGTCTCAAAAAAGGGCTATATCAATGTCGGAAAAATGATAGTCCTCAATTATACATCACTGATGGTGCTTGCCCAGGATGTTTATTATGACGGAACTACACTCGTTAATTTATACCTCTTTCCAATTGTAATAGCCAGTCTGCTCATTTTTGCGAATTCACAACCTGCTTTGGGAATTGCATCTGCACTTTTCGCGACGTTGTTTTTGGTTTTGAGCGCACTGAACATTCTTCCACGAATGCAAAATACCTTGAGTAAGGAGCAAGTACTCTTTGAACAGTTTGGGAATGTAATCGGCTCGGTTTTTTTCACACTCTTCGCCGTATTTTATCTTATACGCTCCAGTAAAAAATATCAGGTTAAACTAGAGGAAAAGAGCGAAGAAACCCGTCTGGCTATTGAAGGACTTGTGGCGGCGAATAATACCAAAACACGATTATTTTCAATTATTGGTCACGACTTAAGAAATCCGCTCATTGCCATCAAAGGTGCTGTTTCGGCTTTAAAGGAGCCCGATTTCCCGGAAGAAGAAAGAGGTTTCCTCCTTTCGGAGCTCGAGAAGAGAGTAGACTATGCCATGAACCTGATGAATAACCTGCTCATTTGGTCGAAGGCCCAGCTCAATGGCATTGAGTTTAAACCCGAGAACTTCGATTTAGCAGAGCTCATTAAAACGGTGATGAGCCAGGTACAAGGGCAAGCGGCCGACAAGCGCATCGATATGCATACCGATTTCCAGCATCTTCCATTATTGGTATTTGCCGATAAAGGCATGATGGAAATAGTGATTCGAAATATCATCAGCAATTCGCTGAAGTACACACATCAAGGAGGCTTCATAAGAATTAGAGCGCGCAAGTCGGACGATTGGGTTGTAATTACCATCACCGATTCGGGTGTGGGTATGGATTCAGAGGCCTTGCAAAAAGTGCGCAACCAGATTTTTTACACCACACCGGGTACGCAGAAGGAAAAGGGAAGTGGATTGGGTTTGATGATTTGTGCAGATTTCCTTCGATTTCATCAGGCAGAGTTGCAAATCGACTCCGGAAAAGAATCCGGAACCCGGGTTTCTTTCTCCATTGCGCAAATGCTCGATTCTTAACAAGGTTTTCCACAGCCTTGTGAATATTTGTGAAGCACTTGAAGACGTGTCGAGTTGAAGAAGTCATAACTTCACCTCCATCAAAACACCCTATATGAAGAAACTACACCTACTTGGCAGCCTTGTGGCAGTTATGTTAATGGCATCCTGTTCACACAAGGAAGGTCTTGAAACAACCTCAACAATTGGCGACGATCCGATTCTAAAGCGGAAAGCATCGGCCGTTGAGGCTCCATCAGCACCAGCGCTCAGTAAAAAAGAACTCGACGATTATGTAATCAGCGAATTGGAAAAGAAGCGCGATTTTCGATGGACTGAGCAGGATTTACACACCCTATGGTCTTCGCTTCAGAGCTCTGACCCTGTATTGGCCATCGGCTACAAACCCAGCGGAGTTGGCGATGTTCGGGAAATCATTCATGAAATAGACCTCAGCAAGGGCGACTGGAAAGCCACCCATGACGCACTGAAGAGTTTTATCCTCGAATCGCTCGCAAAAAACACAGGAAAGCAGATTAGCTGGGAGGAAATTTTGGTGGAAGATGATCCCGTTCTACCCATCATTACTTTGCGGTTGAGCGACAAACAAGTGCTTACTGACCTGTATAACCTCGAGAATGTTCGCTACCTCGAGCCTTTAGACTATTGGCCAAACGGCGTTGAAAAATCTTCATCAGGCTGCAGTGGTTCTACTACAGCCATCAATGCGGCCGACTTTACGACCATCACGCCCGGTGCCCGTTTGCCATGGAATTATAACAATGTAGGCATCCCAACTGCATGGAACACAGCACAAGGACAAGGGATTACCATTGGTGTAATCGACGCCGGCATCAGTTCTTCGCAGGCTATGCTGGGTTCTTCCTTCACCTCTGGGCAATCGGCTGGGCGTTCGATCAGCACCGACTTTACCTTGGGCTCTTCCGCCTTTACTTCTTGCACGCACGGAACCAGCATGTGTGGACTTGCGGCCGGCCCACGGAATAGCAGCAACGCAACCACGGGTGTAGCTTACCGATCAAACCTCCATTTTATTCGCGCCTGCAACGATGTGGTATTGGATGGCTCTTCGGAACGCACAGGAGTGAAGAATGCCCTGGTGCGCATGGGTAACCGCGACGATGTGCGCATTGTAAGCATGAGCATTGGTACTCCATTTTATTCTTCGGTATTGTTAGATGGCGTGCTGTATGCCCACAATCGCGGTAAGTTGTTGATGGCTGCAGCAGGCACTTCGTTTTCATGGACCAGCTGGTGGGGTGTGGTGTATCCAGCCGCATTTAGCGAGTGTGTGGCTGTTACCGGTGTAAACGAAAGCAGCAGCACCTGCAGTTCCTGCCACGACGGCGGTGAAGTTGACTTTACCATTCCTATGGAGCGCAACGCCAATAGCGACCGAAACACACTTTCGCTGGCCCAAAGCGGAAACACACCCACTTACGTAGGTGGTAGTTCATCGGCCACGGCTATGGCCGCCGGAATTGCTGCACTGGTGTGGAGTGCTCGTCCTACCCTGAGCCGTACACAGGTGTTGAATGCCTTGATTATGAGTTC
>CANHCM010000203.1 GCA_947459155.1 Bacteroidota bacterium
CCTATAAAAGCGTGCTCAGTGTTCCCCTGGAGGCACTTAATGCAGAGAAAAACCTGAATTATGTATGGGTCAAAAAGGGTGGAGCACTCAAGCGCAACGAGGTTCGGGTAGCGGCAGTAAACGAAAAGGATGCCCTCGTCTATCAAGGCCTTGAGGTGGGCGACGAAGTTGTGCTCACCGCGCCCGCCGATACCACTGGCATTGCCCTCAACCGCTTAAGCAGCCAGGCCAGTCCGCCCAAGCCTTATGTCGACCCCGAAAAGCAGAAGAAGCTCATGGAGCACCTCGAGAAAGCCAAGGCACAGGCACCGGTTCCGGGGGCGCAGGGCGGCGACATGATGATCATCGTGGAATAGACCTTATGGAGCGCGAACGCATACTTTTCAATCTCCGAAATGGTTGGGAGGCCATGAATGCCAACCGTTTTAGGGCCGTGCTCACCTCGCTGGGTATCATCTTCGGCGTGGCTGCCGTAATTGCCATGCTGGCGATCGGAAATGGAGCCGAACGGGAGATTCTTCAGCAAATCAAGCAAATTGGGAGCAACAACATCGTCATCAAAGCCAAGATACCCGAACCCAAAAGCGAGGAGGAGCAACGCAGCAGTAAGCCGGGACAAGAGAACGAGCGTTTTTCGCCGGGTTTGAGTTTGGCCGATGCCGAAAACATTACCGCCAGCGTTCCCGGCGTTGAATATGTGAGCCCACAGGTTGAAATGGAAGTGCAGCTCTACGCCAACGGACAAAAACTGAAGGCCCGGCTCATTGGGGTTGACAATCGGTATTTTGAAGCGAACAACCTGGAATTCGCCCAGGGAACCGGCTTTTCCGAAAGTCAGCAGTCGCGGTCGCTGCCGGTGTGCGTGATTGGCAAGGGCGTGCAGTCGCGGCTTTTCGCCAACATCGAAGCCATGGGCAACACCTTAAAAGCCGGCGACCAGCATTTTACGGTGGGCGGGGTGCTCGACGACCGCGATTTCGACGAGCAGGCCGCCGGAAAACTGAGCATTCGCAATGTAAACCTTGAGGTGTACATTCCTATTCGCACCTTTTTGGTGAGGGTACTCAACCGTTCGGAGGTAACCCAATCCGACATCAAACGGTTCCAGGAACAGCAGTCGATGGAAGAGGAGGAAGGCACCGAAGACACCGATAAAAAGGTGGCGTTTAACTACCATCAAATCGACCGGATGGTGGTGCATGTGAAAGAAAGCAGCGCCATGGAGCCTGCGGTTGAGGTGATTCAGAAACTCCTGCGCCGGCGGCATTTCAACGCCGAAGATTATGAGGTTGTTGTGCCGGAGCTCTTGCTGAAACAGGAGCAAAAAACGAAGAACCTGTTCAACCTGGTGCTGGCTGTAATTGCCGGAATCTCGCTGCTCGTGGGCGGAATCGGAATCATGAATATCATGCTGGCTTCGGTGCTCGAACGCATCAAAGAAATTGGCTTACGACTGGCCCTTGGGGCGCGCCGCGAAGACATCATCCAGCAGTTTTTGGCTGAGGCCATCGTAATCAGCCTCAGCGGCGGTATTCTGGGCATTTTGTTGGGCGTGAGCTTCTCGTATGCGATCGAGTATCTGGCCGACATTCAAACGCTGGTTTCGCCGGTTTCTGTGGTTTTATCGTTTGCGGTTTCCGTTTCGGTAGGCTTGATTTTCGGTATTTATCCTGCCCGCAAGGCATCACAACAAAATCCTATTGAATCGCTACGGTATGAATAAGTGTTTCTGGCTTGTGCTCTTTTGCACGGCTTCGTTGCTCAGCGCGGCGCAAACCACCATCACATTACAGCAAGCCATGGAGCGCGCCGAATTAAACAGTCCGTTGGCCCGTCAAATCCACGCCCGCTGGGAAAGCAGTCGCTGGATGTACCGCTCGGCACGGGCATTTCTCACTCCTCAGTTGGGATTAAACGGCGATTTTCCGGGCTACCAGCGCCGCATCAATCAGGTGGTTCAGCCCGATGGGACCTTCCTTTTCATACCGGTGCAGCAGGCCCTTTCGTCGGGTGGATTAAGCCTTTCGCAGCAAATACCCTTTACCGGTGGCTCGATTAGCCTGGAGAGCCGGCTGAGCAGGGGCGATATTTTTGGCGATCAGGGCAGCACCTTTTGGCAGTCGAATCCCTTGTTGATCAGCCTGAATCAGCCGGTGTTTCGCTTTAATGCCCTCAAGTGGCAATGGAGGCAGGAAAAACTCAGGCTGGAGCTCGCCGGCCGACAACAAGCCGAGCAGTTGGAGGAGCTGCGCATGGAAGTCATTGCCCGGTATTTCGATTGGTACATCGCCCGGTTGCAACTGAGCAATGCCGAGCAAAACCGAAACATCAACGATACTATTTACCGCATTGCCAAGGGGCGCTTTGGCGTGGGTAAGATTGCCGAAAACGAGCTCCTTCAGGTTGAGCTGAGCTACACCAATGCCCGCAATGCCGTTGAGGTTCAGCAGGTTCAGGTGCAGCTTGCCCAGCAGCAGTTAGAGCGCTTCACCGGTAAACTGGAAGCTTCCAGTATTCCCACGGCACCGGTTGCCTTGCCCGCCGGCGATCCCGATCCTTCCAAGGCGCGCGACGAAGCCCTCAGCAACCGAAGCGACAATATCAATCAGGCCATCAGCCTCGAACAGGCCAGGCGAAACCTCAGCGAAGCCAAACTGTCGCGCTTCCCGCAGGCCAACATCAACCTCAGCTACGGGCTTAACCAAACCGGTTCGAGCTTCGATCAGGCCTTGCAGGCACCTGTAAATTCGCAGTTTGCCGGATTGGGCTTCTCGATGCCTATTTTTGGAATGGGCTCCAACCGCGCGGCCTACAAATCGGCACAATACGCCTACGAAGCCGCCGTGTCGGCCAACGAGTTTGGCGTGCAGCAGCTCGAAGCCGAGGTCATCGGCATGGCCTTACAAGTGAGCCAACTCAAGAAATCGGTGGGCATCTCGGCCAAGGCCGATACCATCGCCCGGAAACGCTTCGAAGTGGCCGGAAACCGCTATCGAATTGGTACTGTTGATATTACGAACCTACTCATTGCTCAAAGCGAGAAAGACATGGCCTTTATCACTTACATGAATACCCTGCGCGACTTTTGGATGGCCTGGTATCGCCTGCGCAGGCTCACATTGTACGATTTCGAAAAATCGACCAGGCTGTATGTTCAGGAGCCCTGATTTTTAATCCTTTACCCGCTGCCAGCCCATCGTTCTGAGCATCCAGTCGGGTAGGGGCTTTCCTGGTTTGCGTTTGCGAAGGTCGAGATACCACTTAAGCTTTTTTACCAGGGGCAGCTTGTGGGTCTGCACAAATTCAATGAGCGTTCCATCGGGATCTTCGGTGTAGGCAAACTGTCCTGCGGCCTCTCCCATGTCGAAGCTATTGCCGCTGTTTACCGTAAACGGATGACCTTCGCGGGCACAATGTTGTTCGAGTTCAGGCATGTTGTTTACGTCGAAACACACATGAATAAAGCCCATGTCGCCCCAAAAGCGGCCATCGTAGATCTTTCTTCCGGCATTGTTGCTGAGTTCAAACAGCTCAATTTCGGCGGCACCCAACAAGCGCGAAAATGCGCCACCAAAAGGTGTTGATGCCTGTAGAATCACGCGTCGTCCTTCTTTGCCGCCATATTCGGCGAAGCTCTTTTTTTCGTCGGCGCGAACCTTAGAAAAACCAAGTACGCGGGTGTAGAAGCGAATGGAGGCCTCCATGTTTTTCACCCCAATTTGTACGCCCTGAACGCCACCATTCGGGTGCGAGGTTTGTCCAAACCACGATTCGCCTCGGGTAAACGTAAATCGGTTGCCATCCGGATCGGTCACGAAGAATCGTTCGCCTTGTACCGGATCTTCAAAAAGCGGCGATGGATTAAGCCCTTGTGCCTGCATGAAGGCGTGCGCTTTCTTCACATCGCGGGTCTTCATGATAACCCCAAAAATGCCAAGATCGCCCGGCTCCACGGTAAATGTGGGCATTGCCGATTGGCGCTCAGTGTATTGCCAGATTTCAAATCCACCGCCACCTTGCATGTTCAAAGCCAGAATGGCGTATCGTTTACGCGGTTCGCCTCCGGTGTAAGGAAGCATCAGTGCGGCGATCGAAGCGTCCTTAAACACAGGAACGTCCATCCCAAACATTTTTCTATACCAGGTAAAGCGGGCATCGGCATCGCGAACACCAATGCCAACTTGTTGAATTCCACTCAGCAACGAGATCATGCGTAATTGTTTGGTGATTTAGGTTGGTTTTACTTTTTGAATGAGCCAATAAAAAATCGGCGGAACGAAGCGTTTCAGATAAACAGGCAAGAGTTCAAGTCCACCGGCAAGTACTTCATAGCGCTTATCGCGGATGGCTTTATGGATGACCTTAGCGCAGCGTTGAGCGCTGATGCCTTTTCGCTGGCCTTCGTCCATCACCTGGTGTGCAGTGCCATCGCCTTTGAGGGCGTGTAGCGAGATGGCGGTTTGGACGCGCCCCGGACAAACCATCGTGATGTAAACGGGAACCAAACGGAGTTCCAGCCGGAGGGCTTCGAAATAACCGTGTAAGGCATGCTTAGCGGCGGCATAGCTACTGCGAAGGGCAAAACCGAATTTCCCGGCAATGCTCGAAACTACAACCACGTGTCCTTTCTTGCGGGCGATGAAGTGCGGAAGTATCGCTTTTGTAAGGGCGACGGGGGCGAAATAGTTCACCTCCAGAATTTTACGTTCCACGGTAGCCGCAGTTTGTATGGCTTCAGAACGTTGACTAAAGCCGGCGTTGTTCACCAAAACGTCGATATGTCCGTGGGCCGCAATGGCCTGCTCTACCAGTGAAGGGAAACGGTCGATTTCGATCAAATCGAAAGGCAGCAATGCGCAAGGAACAGCACTTGGAAGCTGTGCTTTCAGTGTTTGAAGCGCTTCGAGATTTCGGCCACTCAGCACCAAAGCGTTACCGGGCACGGCCAATTCCAGAGCCAGCGCCGCACCAATTCCCGAAGAGGCTCCTGTAATCCAGTACACTTCCATCGCGGCCAAGATAGTTCAAGGATGGCAATGGGGCAAATTCCAACAGCTTTCAACCCAATCTTGCATCGTTATGCAACGGTTTGGGTCAATTTGCTATCATTGAAAAATGATTTCACAC
>CANHCM010000204.1 GCA_947459155.1 Bacteroidota bacterium
CCACGCGAAGGCGAAAAATACTTCCCACTGGTTCGAATCGACAAAATCAATGGCCGCGATCCAGCCTCCGTGCGCGATCGCATTCCATTCGACTACCTCACACCGATGTTTCCCGATGAGAAAATTCGCCTCACCGGACATAAACACGGCACCATGTCGACCCGCGTGATGGACCTCTTCACCCCAATCGGTAAGGGTCAGCGTGGACTCATCGTGGCGCAGCCTAAAACCGGAAAAACCGTATTGCTCAAAGAGGTGGCTAATGCCATTGCCGACAATCACCCGGAAGTATATCTCATCATTCTGTTGGTCGACGAACGTCCGGAAGAAGTAACCGACATGGCCCGCAGCGTGAGAGCTGAAGTGGTATCGTCAACCTTCGATGAACCCGCCGACCGCCACGTAAAAATTGCCAACATCGTACTCGAAAAGGCAAAACGCATGGTAGAATGCGGTCACGATGTGGTCATCCTTCTCGATTCCATTACCCGCCTCGCCCGCGCCTACAACACCGTGCAGCCTGCATCAGGCAAAGTGCTCTCCGGTGGGGTCGACGCCAATGCCCTCCAAAAGCCGAAGCGCTTCTTCGGAGCCGCCCGTAAAATCGAAAACGGAGGCTCACTCACCATCATCGCGACCGCCCTTATCGACACCGGCTCGAAAATGGACGAAGTGATCTTCGAAGAATTCAAAGGAACCGGTAACATGGAGCTTCAGCTCGATCGCAAACTGGCCAACAAACGTGTGTTCCCGGCCATCGACCTGGTGTCGTCATCGACGCGCCGCGACGATCTGCTGGTCGACAAAGAAACGCTACAGCGCATGTGGATTCTCCGTAATCACCTCAGCGACATGAATACAATCGAAGCCATGGAGTTCATCCGCAACCACATGAACGGCACCATCAGCAACGAAGAGTTCCTCATCTCAATGAACAGCTAAGCCATGAAACCCGAAACCAAAGGCGCCGCTTTAGTACTCGGCCTCGCGGTCATCTGGAAAACCTTGCTGCTGCTCACTGGCTGGGTCGATGGGTTCCTCGGCAAGTATCCGCTGCTTCCCATACTTGGCTTCTTGCTCATTGGCATGTACCGCACCATGGAAGAGCGCCGCAAACTCAGCTTCAGTGCAGGTGTACCATTTAAAGAAGCATTCCGTTCAGGCATGTCGGTAGCCGCCCTGTTTTCGCTTACTTACTCGCTGTTCATCTACATCTACCTGTTTTTTCTCGACACTCAGTTCAAAGTCAGATTCGTTGAGCAAAGGGTTGCCGACATGGTTGCGCAAAAAACCCCACAAGCCAACATCGACGCCTGGCGATTGTCGACTGCCGAGTTCCCCTTCGAAATGTCGTGGCTCGTGTTCACCTTTGTAGGTGTTTTGGTACTGGGAGTGTTTTACGCCGCCATGATGGCCCGCATGATGGCCCGCAAATACCCTTTGGCCAAAGCTTAAGGAGTAAGAAGGCTTTTTCTCAGTTTGTTTAGGGCGCCTGCCTCGCTGGGCATTTCGGTGCATTGAGGCTGCATCGCCGGGCACCGCGTGTTCCGCTCATACTCCGCATAGGGCGGCAATGAGCCGCCGCTACGCGGGGTAACCGCTCCACCCGCTGGCGCTGTAACCCGATGGTCATTCCACTCCCAAAATAATCTGGTAGGTTTTCATGAATCTTATCGTTCCTCAATTCGACACAAGCTGTGTCCTCAGGTCAATTTGAAAGGCTTTCCTTAAACCGGAATTTTTATGCATGAATCACTCTTGAACCGCCTCGCACTTCAATTGGTTAAAACAAACAGACATGCAACTGCTGATTTTATAATCAATTGCAAATGGTTTCACCTATTCTGATGAGTTGATCACTCAGCCCCAAAAGTCGAAACACAACGCTCAAACTGGAACTCAAAGCACGTTTTCACAATTCCAGAGAATCAACAAAAGGGGGCGTATCACAGCATTTACTGCTTGTCAAGCGATCCAAATTAAATTTCAAGCTGAACAGCCTTTCTATTAAACAATGACAAGATGTATATTATCTTGCGAAGCTGTATAATGAAAATATCGATGTTAAAATACACTACGCTTTTCCTCTTAATGCTTGGCCACTTGATGTCTTTTGCCCAAAACATTGGAGATACTTTGAGTTTGTCGGGCGATTTAATTCATCGTGGGGCAGAATTACACGATGAAGAAAAATATGATGAAGCCATTAAGCTGTACCGAATGGTCGACAAAAGCGACACCAACTACACGCTATCAAGGTACGAGGAAGCATTAAGCCTGAGTTCCTTAAAAAAGTATTCCGAGGCACGTGCAGTTTGCAAAGAACTGCTCAGGAAAAAAGACGCAAACAGATTGTCGACCCTTTTGCTGTTGGCCAATTGCTATCACAACGAAACAATAAAAGACAGCGCTTTACTGTATTTAAAACAGGCCAGCCAGGAGTTCCCTTACTCAGCTAAAGTAAACCGCGAATTCTTCTTAACACTGGCTAAGATGGGTCTTCATAACGAGGCTCGAACACAACTCGAATTAGCCATCCAACAAAATCCTTTGGCCATTCAGGTGCATCTAAAAATTGCCGACTATGCTTATTCGAGCAACGAACCCGTTTTGGCATTAATGGCGATGCACTTTAGTACGCTGCTCAACTCTTCGCCTAAGTTTCAATATCAGGCTTATCAAATCATGCAGCAGATGTCTGAAGACAGTTATGAAGCCGAATTTAAAGCCCCCGAAAAAGCCCTCGGCGATTTGCCTGAGTTATATGACGTAAACCAACTGATTAAAGCCAAAGTGCCCCTTTCGGCGAAGTATAAGTTAAAAACCCGCCTCGACGAAAAATATATCCGACAACTCCAATTTGCCCTCGAAAACATAAAGGAAATACCCGACCAAAAAAGAAATTGGATTGCTCATTTTTACCTTTCATTTTACTCCGAAGTTTGGAAGCGAGATCTGTTCGAAGCCTGCATAATGACAGGCCTCAGTGGATTAAAGGAAGTAGATGCTGTGGCAAAAGCCTATAAAAAATCAGCCTCCGACATTAGTGCATTTATCAAATGGGCTACAGATTATGTGGTTGAAGTGAGAAAAAACAAAACGGTAAGCATTAATGGAAACGATTTAAATAAATCGTATTACTATCACTCGAATGGAGAAGTATCGGCTATTGGCCTTGAGGATGATAAAGGGAATAACATCGGAGAGTGGAAGTATTATGGCGAAAATGGCTATTTCGAAGGCAGCGGTAACTACAATAGCAACAACAAACGAACAGGCGAGTGGAATTTTTTTCGAAAAGACGGGAAATTAGCTAAACAGATGATTTACGCCCCTGAAGAAAATACTGTAAACTACAAAGAATACTGGTTTAATGGTAATCTCCAGGAGGAAGGTAAGCTGGTTAATGACGTGCTGGAGGGAGAATACAAAGAATACCATGCCAATGGTGCAATTAAACTTCAGGCACCAATTAAAAATGGGAAAGTTAATGGGCTGCTAAAAGCTTACCGAGACAATGGCACTTTGGAATATGAAAAAGAGGGCATTAACGGAGAGTTTAATGGCGTTTATCGGGAATATCACTCCAATGGAACCATTAAACTTGAGACCCAATTAAAGAGTAACAATTTTGAAGGCAAACTGGTGTATTTTAATGAACAAGGCAAAAAATACGAAGAGGCTGAATTTTCAAATGATTTACGCAATGGCGAAACCATTGTTTATTTCGACAATGGACAGATCTCCAGTAAAGGCAAATATAAAAACGGAAAAAAGGATGGCGTTTTCCTGACGTATTACAGAAATGGGAAACTACGTCAGGAAGACAGCTACAAAAATGGGAAAGAAGATGGTCCAAGCTTATGGTACGACTATGACGGCAAATTATACGCCAGCCTAAACTTTAAAAATGAACGGTTGGCAAGCTACCGATTCTTGGATAAATATGGCAAAGTCATTCATGCTGCCGAGGAATCCGGAAACTCAATCGAGTGGAAACGGTTTACACCGTATGGACAACTGCTCGAAACAGGCACTTATCAAAAGGGATATTTCGAAGGAGGCTTCAAGAAATTTCACCCAAATGGGAAAGTCAAGTCGGAGTTAAATTACACTGAGGGCGAACCAAACGGTTTGATTTATCACTATTACCCGAACGGTGAAAAAGAGCATGAATTGAAAACCCTAATGGGTAATCGTTCGGGGTATTGCAGAAGTTATCATCCTTCAGGGAAGCTCTCTTTGGAAGGTCATTATATTGATAATGATCAAGCGGGGCGTTGGAATTATTATTATAAAAATGGCCAAATAACGACTACGAAATTCTTTATCAACGATAATCCTTATCAATGGGAAGAAGAGCGTTTTCCGAATGGAAAGCCAGATCTATCAAATTCGTACTTCAACGACGTGAGAACAAATACCATTTATTTTGATCCTGCTGGCAAAGCAGGAGATACACTAAACCTAATCGGAGCAGAGCTGAAAGTTGTCGCTTCGCCTAACGGTTTTAGTCAAATACAGGGAACTCTTAAAAATGGATCTAGAACAGGAACATGGGAATATCGATATAATCCGGAAGTGGTTTCTAAACTTTTGCCCTATAAAAACGGCGATTATCATGGTCTTTTAAAGAGATTCTACACAAACGGAAAAACTCAAGAAATCACAAAATATGTGGACGGGAAAAGAGATAGCATCCGAACTATATATAATCAGTTAGGCCTTTTAGACAAGCGTTCGAGCTATGTCCAAGGTGAGCTGGAAGGCGATGAAAACGAGTATTATTTAAACGGGAAATTGATGTTAACCAACAAATATGAAGAAGACGAATGGAGATCTAGTCAGCTTTTCTCTACGGATGGTAGTCTGGTTTACTCACGAATCATTTATAATGACCAAATAGTTGGGTATGTTGTTCCCTCAAGTAATGGAAAAATGGACACAACATGGATTCAAAATGGTACGGCTGATGTCATCATTAAATATCCAAACGGGCAGACGGCTTTAAAGTATTCTCTCGTGAACGGCTGGTATGAAGGAGAATACAAATTTTATTACGCAGACGGCAAACTGGCTGAAGAATCGAATTTCCTGAATA
>CANHCM010000205.1 GCA_947459155.1 Bacteroidota bacterium
GCATAACTAATGGTTTCGGTTTGCTTGTACAGTTTAGGCTCGAAGCGGAATTCGATGCTGTGCTTGCCGGCCGGTATTTTCATGCCTCGAAGCACGTAATTGCAACGGAAATGTGGAGCTGGATTTCCATCCACATAAGCATTCCAGCCTTTAGCATAATAGATTTCGGAGAATACGGCAATTTGCGCCGAGCTCGATTCAAAGCTGTATTTCAATGCATTGGGAGCGTAAGATTCAAGTGCAATGCTGCCTTCTCCCGTGGCAGTACTTTGTGGTCCAACCTGATCGCCAAAGCGTACATCAACAATTGCAGTTTCGGCTGGATTGAAATCCTGGCTCAGTGCCTGAATCTCCTCATCGGCATTCTTTACCTGACGGACCTGTTTCACCAGCCAGGCATTGCCCAGCGCGGCAGGATTCACCAGCGGCGAGGCTTCAGGATTGTAAATGATGTACCGTGTGTTAAGCATGTTGAGCACATCCAGATTTCCCATAGCAGCCCGGAACATGGAGTCTGTTAAGCCGCCGCGAAGCAGGCCTGCCACCTGTTGAATCTCTGCCGAAATCTCGAACTCAATCAGCTCCTGGTAACGCTCCAGCTTCACCGCCGAATATCCGCCCACCGATTTGTGGAAAAACGAAGTGGCGGCATCGTTAAAGGTGCTCGTACTCAAATTCAGCACGCGATAATTGGTGTTGGCCAGAAGGCCGCGGTAACGGTACTTGTTTTCGTCGGCCGCCGCATTACCGCTCTTGCGACGGTTTTTACGGTTGAGTCCTTCGTTCTTGTACTCCTCAATTTTGGCGAGTAAGCCCGGTGTTTTCTGGGTTTCTATGGCAAAGATGGCCTCATCGGCTGCCGATGGTTCGTACGGAATCTCGGCCTTGCTGTTGGCCACAAAGTCTTTCTTGTTGACATACCGTTTGTTTACCGAAAACAGGTCGCCCACAACTGCAATAATGAGGATGGCCGTAAGAATCATCGGGTTGAACCGGAAACGCTGGTAGGCGAAAACCGCCGCTGCACCGAGGCTGATCAGCAGGAAGCTGCGCAAAGCATCGGCGCGGAAGATGGCCATACGCACCTCTTCCATGTTGCCGATAAACC
Source organism: Bacteroidota bacterium (assembly GCA_947459155.1). Classification (GTDB taxonomy): domain Bacteria; phylum Bacteroidota; class Bacteroidia; order M30B66; family M30B66; genus CAMCXT01. The sequence continues at coordinate 1,109 of CANHCM010000205.1, forward strand.
CTTCAATCCAGGTTTGAGAAGCCGCCTTGTCGAAGCCGCTTTGTCCCAGCATGCGCATGAGCTGGTCTTGAATTCCGGGGTTGAGGTAATCGAAACTGAAGAAGGTATCCGGTAAGAGGTAAAACAACAACGAGAGTCCACCGGTAGCCAAAAAGGCCGAAGGAAGAATCCACTTTTTTTCGCTCAGCACTTCCGGTTTTTTCAAGACCTCGTTGAGCCCTAAGACAGCCATTAAAGGTATGAGGAAGTCGGTGATGATGAGCGTCATTTTTACCGCCCTGAATTTGTTGTAACCGGGGAAGTTCTCGAGCATAAACACCGAAAAGCCTTCGAAATTTTTACCCCAGGAAAGGAGAATGGCCAGAATCATGGAAGCCAGAATAGCCCAGCGAAGTGGACCTTGTACCAACAGAAAGCCCAGAACACAGAGAAACACCACAATGGCTCCGGCGTAGAAAGGACCTGTAGTGGAGGTTTCGGCCCAATACTGGGGCATTTGCGCCATAATGTCGCGGTACTGATCGTCGGCCTCCTTCAGGGCATCTTTTTGATCGCCTAAGCCGAGGTTGCTGGCCCCACCGTAAATATTGGGAATCATGTAGGAAAAGGTTTCTCCACGGCCGTAGGAATAATCGAGGGCATAGTCTTTATCGAGCCCGTCGCCATCGGGTTTTTCGCGGATGGTAAGCTCCGACTTCCCGCGAATGGAATCCTTACCATAATCGTAAATGGTGTAGAGCGACGAAATGTTGGATGCAACGGCAAGTGCAGCCGCGAGTGTCAATCCACCAACGGCCTTTCCGAATGCCGGTAGATTTTTCTGGCGGAAAGCCTCCACCAGATAGGCAATCACCACAAATAGAATGATAAATCCGAGGTAATACGTAATCTGGAAGTGCGATGACTTGATTTGCAGGCTCAGGAACAAGGCGGTGAAGACAGTGCCGGCAAGCCATCGCCCGTTAAGGGCCATTAAAACACCGGCTAAAACCCAGGGCATCCAGGAGATGGCATCGACCTTCGACATGTGGCCAGCCTCCATGATTAACAGGTTGTAGCTCGTAAAACAGTAGGCCACAGAGCCCAAAACTGCCAGCGAAGGACGCACCTTGAGGCTGAGCAGCAAAATGTAAATGCCCAGCATGAGCACGAACATGGAGTCGGCGGGACGCGGTAAGCCTAGTTTGATGGCGCTTCCGATGTAGCCTATCAGGTTGCCATGGTAAACAACCGAGATGACGTAGCCGGGCATTCCGCCAAACATGGCATTGGTCCAAATGGCCTCTTCGCCTGTTTTTTCGCGGTAGTCGGCCAGTTCGTTCGACATTCCTTTGTGTTGCTCGATATCGTCCATGCGCAGGCTCTTGTTGTCGAGCAGCTCAGGGAAATACGAGAAAATAAGCAGTAGGAAGATGGCCACAGCGGCCAGGTGGGGGAGTAGCGTTGAGAGCGGAAATTTACGCATGAGGTCTTCAAAAAATCGGGCTAAAGATAGCAATTATCGATGCCCTGCCTCGTGCAGAATGAATGTGCTGAAAGGAATGGTGTAAGGCCTACTTCACCTCTACGTAATCGACGAATTCAGAATCGTCGTTACGGCGCGGACTCCCATCAGGGTTTTCGATGCGCACCTCACCTTCGCGGCGCGGTGGAGCCTTAGGTTGGGTGTATGAACCTTGTCCTTGCATCGACTGCACCGCCTTGTTGAACATGTATCTTCCGATGAGGGGAAGCACCAATCTGAAAAAGACCCGAAATAAAACGTAAATCAACAGAAGGATGAGCAGAACGCGCATGACTAAATTTTCGGGTCAAAATTACAAATTCCCGACCGTTTGCAAAGGCCTGCCGCTTTGTCATATTCGGAGAATTTCCGGTGTAAGGATTTTTTCAAAACAATTGGCTTCATAATCCATTCTTTATCTATGTTTGAAAATCTAATTTGGATTGGATGGGACGGATACACACCTTGCTTTACACGACACTTTTACTTCTTTTAACTGCCAGTGCTTCTTTTGGGCAGCAACAACATCCACACTTTTTCGACGGTCAGCTTTACGTGAAATTTAAAAGTCATATGGAGCTTCCTATTGCCAAAAACACCGATGTTATTGAGCTGGAGGCCTTGCCAAAACTCAAGGCCTTGGCTGAGGCGTATGGAATTACCCGCGTAAGGGCCTCCTTCTATTTCGCGCGGCAAACTGAGCTCCGCCAAACCTTAAGGCTCTATTTCCAAAATGCTCAGCAAACCGATGAACTCATCCGTACCCTCGAAAAATGGCCGGAGGTAGACTATGCCGAGCGGGTGCCACTGCACAAAACCAGCCTCACGCCCAACGATCTGGGGGCAAACAATACCAGCAGTACCGGACAATGGTATCTGCACCGCATCAATGCTCAGGCGGCCTGGGACATTGCCACCGGAAGCAGTAGCATACGTGTAGCGGTGGTTGATGACGCCGTTCAAACCACGCACCCCGACCTGAACGATGCCTGTGTGGCCGGGCGCGATGTGAGCGACAACGATAACAATCCCAATCCGCCCGACAATTCATTCAGTCACGGAACACACGTGGCTGGCATTGTAGGCGCAGAAACCAACAACGGAACCGGCATCGCCTCCATCGGTTTTGGGATTAGCATTATTCCCATCAAAGCCACAAACGAAGTTGAATTCATTACCGATGGCTACGAAGGCGTAACCTGGGCCATCAACAATGGCGCTGATGTGATTAACATGTCGTGGGGAGGTTCAGGTGGCAGCCAAACGGGGCAAAACATCATGAACGCAGGTAATACTGCAGGTGTGGTTTTGGTTGCTGCAGCCGGAAACGACGATGTAAGTACCGTGTTTTATCCGGCCGGTTTTAACCACGTAATCTCCGTTGCCTCCACCGCCAGTAGCGATGCCAAATCGTCGTTCAGCAATTTTGGAACGTGGATCGACATTGCCTCGCCCGGCAGTAGCATCCGCAGCACCTTGCCCAGCAACGTTTACGGAGTTCAAAGCGGCACTTCGATGGCTTCGCCGCTTGTGGCCGGTTTGTGTGGATTGATGCTTTCGGTGAATCCTAACCTGAGCCCGGCCGAAGTGCTGGAATGTCTGCAAATCACCGCCACCAACATCAACGGCCAAAACAGCAATTACATCGGTCAGTTGGGTGCCGGGCGCATCAATGCCCAGGCAGCGCTCGAATGTGCCAGCGCCAGCGTGTTAACCTTCGATGCTTCGCTTCAGGCCATCACCGCGCCCAGCGGATCTACCTGCAACACCGGACTCACACCTGCGATTACCTTCCGAAACACGGGACAAAATGCCATCACCTCGCTGGTGTTCCTCACCACACTCGACGGCGTGAGCCTGCCGGCCTTTACCTGGACCGGAAACCTACAACCGCAGAGCTCACTCAACATTACACTTCCGGCCATCACCACCGGTATTGGAGCGCATACCTTAACCATTTGCAGCTCAACGATCAATGGCAATGAACCCGATGTGTTCGGCGCCAACAATTGCCGAACGGTAAACTTTACAGTGGTGTCGCCCATTGGAACCGCGCTGCCGTTTGCGGAAAATTTTGAGTCTGGCAGTTTCAACAGCAATGGCTGGACAGTTCAGAACCCCGACAATAGCCTCACGTGGGAGGTCATCAACACCCAGGGCACAACGCCCGGAAATACCTCGGCCCGCGTACCTTTTTTCAGTTACACGGCTACCGGCGAGCGGGATGGCCTGATCTCCAGAACCTTAAACTTTAGCGGTTATTCGACCATCACCCTCAGTTTCGAACATGCCTACCGCCGTTATCAGGCCGGGCAAACCGATTCTTTGATTGTGAGCGTGTCGACCGACTGCGGAAGCACCTACACCCGCGTGTACAGCGGTGGAGAAAGTGGTCAGGGCAGCTTTGCCACCCAAACCATCTCCACCACCGACTTCCTGCCGGCCAGCTCC
>CANHCM010000206.1 GCA_947459155.1 Bacteroidota bacterium
CGTACTGACTCACGATGGAAGCTTCGTATTCCAAGGGATCCATGCCGGCCAGGAGGTTCTGCACCCGGTACATTTCGATTTGATACTCGAACCACGACTTTGCCGTGGTGCCGTAGACCACCACGCCGGCAACGCGTTCTTTGGCGGCAATGGCCGGAGCCACGATGCCTCCCATGGAATGACCAACAATGATGATTTTGCTGGTGTCGACGTAGGGCAGCGATTTCAGCTTGCGCAATCCAACGCGGAAATTCTCAATCTCATCATACAAATCGCAGCTTTCGCAGTCCGGTGTGTTCTCACTATCGCCAAGCCCGCTTTTCTCGATGCGAAGGGTTACGAATCCAGCCTTTACATAGGCATCAATCACCCGTTTGTAAGGGTGGTAATCGGGAAGATTGTCGATGGAAGTGCAGGTGTAGCCCGGAATAAACAACATGGCCGGGTAGCGTTCTTTGCCGTACGGCTTGTTCACAATTACACGTAAACGTCCTTGTTTGTAAGGCGCATCATCATACAGCACATCCGAAACAGGCGAGGTTTCCAGTTCTTTGGGCTGAAATTTCCCTTTCAGCGTTTTGCTTTTCCCCTCGCGTAAAATGCCAATCTCCACCGCATCGCCCGCTTTTTGACCGTTCAGGGCTTGCATTAAATCGTTAATCTGAGCAATGGGCTTGCTGTTCATCGATACAATCACATCTTTCTGTTTCAAACCCAAGGCCTTGGCCGTGCCACCGGTAACCTCTTCGATCGCAATTCCATTTTCAACCGGAGCCGGCACAATGCCCAGTGAAGCCTTTCGTCGCAAGGGCTGAGCTTGTAAAGCAGAGACAATGAAAAAACCTAAAATAAAGCCGGAAAGAAATCCCCAATTCATGACACAAAAATTTTGAACACAAAGCTAAATGGAGGCTTTGCGGCGAAATTTGTCAAAAATTGCTTATTTCAAGTGTTGGGTCGGACTCAGTCCGAAGTGTCGGCGGAACGCCTTGCTAAAAGCGGCAGAATCTGCAAATCGCGACATAAATGCGATGTCTTGAACGCTATGTCCGCGCTGGAGCAATTGCAAGGCAAATTCGAGTCGTTTTTGCTGAATGTATTTATACGGTGCAATTCCAAAACTGAGCCTGAACTGCCTCACCAGGGCGAATTTCGAGATGCAGGCAATCGGCGTGAGGTCGTCGAGTTGCAGCGCTTCCAGATAGTGATGGTCGATAAAGTCCTTCACTTTCTTGAGTTGCACGAAAACCTCCGACCGGGTTTCGCTTCGCCGGAAGGGCAAGCCCTCAATTTGCGAGAAGATCAGCGCGGCATCATCGAGCATGGCCTCGGTAAGGCTCACTAAAAAGTTCGGCACCTCGCGCGCTGGTGTGTTTTGCGGGATGCCTTCTTCGGCCAGCATAGCCATTTCGCGGGCCGCGGCACTACTTTGTTTCGACAAGGTGAGGAGCGGAAACCGGCTGCTGGTTAAAAATTCAGCAACCGCGGCTGTATGCCCCACATTTTCGGCAACCTGATGCACAAAGTCGGGCGCAATGTCGATGCACAAGCCCTCGGTAAGGGTTTGAATCTGCACTTCGCTTTGGCGGCTGTGATTGCCCAAAATGAGTTGACCGGCCTCAACCACATGCTTTTTATGGTTCACCCGATAGGTCTCCTGTCCGCGGTGCACATATTTAAGCGCCACCTGTTCAAACGAAACTACACCTTTAAAATGCTCAAACACGCTGCTCCGTAGGGCATTTTTCGAAGGGTCGGAGTAGAGGAGGGCGTTCATGAGCTTTTTCGGTGTTAAAGATAGTTAATTGCCTTTTTTGATTTAGTTGTATGTGGATGACCTGATCGATTCATGATCAGCATGAGTGGTTTGGACGACAAAATAAGGGAATTTCTTGAGATGCAACATTGTTGCATAAGCAATCGGTTTGCATATCTTTGCCCACCAAAGAGAAGTCTTATGCAAAAGAAACTGCCGGTTACGGTATTGTCGGGGTTTTTAGGAGCCGGAAAAACCACCTTGCTTAACCATATTTTACACAACAAAGAGAACCTTAAAGTGGCTGTTATTGTGAACGATATGAGCGAGGTGAACATCGACGCCCGCCTGGTGGAGAATGAGCATGTGCTTTCGCGGACCGAAGAAAAGCTGGTGGAGATGAGCAATGGTTGTATTTGCTGCACTTTGCGCGAAGACCTGATGCAGGAGGTGGAAAAGCTGGCCCTGGAAGGGCGTTTCGACTATCTGCTGATTGAAAGTACCGGCATTAGCGAGCCGGTTCCGGTTGCGCAGACTTTCTCGTTTACCGACACCGAGAAAGGCATCGATCTGAGTCGTTTCAGCTTTATCGATACCATGGTAACGGTGGTCGATTGCTTCAATTTCCTGCGCGACTTCGGGACCAACGAATTGCTCCGCGACCGCAATCTTACCGATATGGAAGGCGATTACCGAACCATCGTAAACCTGTTAACCGATCAGATTGAATTCGCCAACGTGATTTTATTGAATAAAACCGATTTGGTGGATGCCGATACGGTGGGTGTTTTGGAGGCCGCGATTAAAAAACTCAATCCGGGGGCTACCATTATTCGCACTTCATTTGGGAAGGTGGCACCGCAGGCGATTCTCAACACCGGACTTTTCGATTTTGAGGAAGCCCAAAATTCGGCCGGCTGGCAAAAGGAGCTGGAAGCCGGAAGCCATACGCCCGAAACCGAGGAATATGGCATTTCTTCATTCGTTTACAGGGCCCAGCGCCCATTTCACCCCGAGCGCTTCTGGCACTTCCTGAACGAAGAATACCCTAACAATCTGATTCGGGCCAAGGGGCTGTTCTGGCTGGTGTCGCGGCCCGATGTGGCCATCAGCTTTTCTCAGGCCGGCGGTTCATCGCGCATCGACCGGGCCGGCGTTTGGTGGGCCAGCATGCCCATGGCCGAAAGGGTTCGCTACGGAGCCTTTGTCGATCACCAACAAGCCATCGAATCGCGCTGGCACAAGCTCTGGGGCGACCGCATGACTGAGTTGGTGTTTATTGGTCAAGACCTCGACAAGGCGGCCATTGTAGAGGCTTTGAACGCCTGCCTGCTCCGCAGCGATGAAGATTCGATTTTCCTCAACAAGCTGCCGGTAAATGACCCTTTTCGGGATACGCTGGAGTATTGATCAGCAGCCTGATTCATGACTGGCGGCACAACAAAATTGAATGGGAAAGTGAAGCCATCCTCAGCGATAGCTGGGAATTTTCTTCTAGCCATGCTGCTGTTGGATACTGTAGGCAAAATTCGCATGGCTTGGTTCGCCAAAGTAGCTGGCGGCGCTGAGGTCAGGTAAACATGTCAATACCTATTCAGGCAGAAAAGTTTTGCAAGAGTAGGGAAAGTTTCCCTAATTGCACTCGATCAACAAGGCGTTTATTCTATTATTGAGATATAAAAGAAATTAATAATACGTATAATTTCACAATGAAAATTCAATTATCACCATTGGGCTAACTCAAGAGACTAACCCAGACTACATCACGTTAGGAACAAATTGAGGAAAAGTGACATTGTGTGTATATCTGTTACTTTCACTAAATCTTAACCATTTGCCCTATGCGATTTTTACTGATCAAAATCTTTTTAATAGCTCCATTGGTTGCTTTAGGGCAGGAGTACGACTCAACCATGTCGTTGTCTCAAAAGAAGATGCTCAAACGTTTCATTCATCCTAAAACCCGATATTTTGTTGCTTCTGCAGGCTCTGCTCATCTGAGCACTGTAATCGACGACAGAACCAACACATTCAAAAATGGGAATAACCAGATCGGCAGCAGTAGTGTGTTTTCGGTAGCCTATGAGCATGGAATCAAAAACAATTATTTTCTCGAATTTGCTTATTTAAATTTTGAAACAGGCATCAAACTTATTTCAGCCGGTTTCGAATCGGGTAATTACTGGGGAAACTACGCTGGTTTAACCCGATTTCATCAGCTCAATTTGGGATCTGGCTATCGCATCATCGATCATAAAAATCGCCACTGGGCATCTATCCACGCCGGATTGTTATTTGGATTTCAAAATTCAATTGAAGAAGATCAATTTGAGAATGGTACGTATACGCATACCGATGATGTTTCGGGAAATATAACGCGCTTTTTATTCTCCAATACGACAACAAATCAATTGTCTTTAGGCAGTTATATTGGTGTTTCAAAAGACATTAGGCTCTCCGAAGATGTAAGGCTGTTTGTTAAATACATGCAGCAATTGGGATTTCGATCGGTGTTTAGCGGTGAAGTATTTTCTTCATTTAATGGCTCACCAATCGTTTCTGATACTGCCTACAAAACCAGAAACAGCGGAGGAATGCTATTGGCAGGTTTAAGAATTCAAATGTTTAAAAAAAGGACGAATGGGAAGGCTCAGTAAATTACTTTTCGCGATCATTTTTGCGAGTACAACAGTGTGCACATCATTTGCCCGGAATTTTAGTTTTACAGAATTGCCGACGAAGAGAGACTCCTCCATTTTCAAAAAGAAATTTTCTGGGCTGAAACACACTGTGGGTGTTTTTATGACCAATGGTCGATCACCAATTATTTTTAATAGTCCATCACTTGTTTTAGTCAATAATACGACCTTGCCTTTTAGGTCTTTTGGAGCTTTTAATGAGTTGTATGTAAACTACAATTTAAAGCTAAAGAATAACTTGTTTTTCGAAGGGGGCTTGCGTTACACTACTATCTTTCATGGTTATACTGTGAACAAATGGCTTGTGGGTGTTCAAGGACGTCATAAAGGGTACGTAAGTATTTACGGACAATTTGTATTCAATATGGGGGCTGGTTACAAAATGAACATCAATCAAAAGCGGAACATTTTTGATGTTCAGGCCGGGCTTATAGTAGGCTTTACCGATCAGCAGAAAGGAGTGGGCGGCCAAATCTTTGGAGTATTTCCATATACCGATGCCACTAACAATTCGGGCACTTTGGCTATTGTATCAAATTATCGCATTCAGAATGCCGGATTTTGGGGACTCTATTACGGAATTTCAAAAGAGGTTAA
>CANHCM010000207.1 GCA_947459155.1 Bacteroidota bacterium
CCTGCATCTGGTGGTTGGACAGTTTACCCGCCACTGAGCGCACTTGAGCAAGCCATGCCTGGTTCAGGTTTAGGGATGACCTTGTGGTTGGTTTCAATGTCGTTGTTCATTGTTTCCTCATTGTTGGGCTCCTTGAACTACATTGTAACGGTTCTTAACCTTCGCACAAAAGGTATGTCGATGACACGCATGCCACTTACCATCTGGGCATTCCTGGTTACAGCCATTCTCGGGGTTCTTTCATTCCCTGTATTGTTTGCTGCAGCCTTGTTGCTGATTTTCGACCGTTCTTTTGGAACTTCTTTCTACCTCAGCGACATCTATATTGGAGGTCAGGCACTTGAGCACAATGGTGGTAGCCCTATCCTTTACGAGCATTTGTTTTGGTTCTTAGGTCACCCTGAAGTATACATCGTGTTGCTTCCTGGCTTAGGAATTACCTCTGAAGTTATTGCAACCAACGCCCGTAAGCCAATCTTCGGATACCGTGCGATGATCGCTTCAATTTTGGGTATCGCATTCTTGTCATTCATCGTGTGGGGTCACCACATGTTCATCACCGGTATGAATCCATTCCTTGGTTCAGTGTTCGTATTCACCACACTGCTCATTGCGATTCCATCCGCGGTAAAGGCCTTCAACTACATCACAACCCTGTGGAAAGGAAACATTCAATTCACACCGGCTATGTTGTTTGCGATTGGTCTGGTTTCCTTCTTCATCACAGGTGGTGTAACCGGTTTGATTCTCGGAGACTCTGCGCTTGACATCAACCTGCACGATACCTACTTCGTAGTTGCTCACTTCCACCTGGTAATGGGTTCTGCCACCATTTTCGGTATGTTCGCCGGGGTTTACCATTGGTTCCCGAAGCTTTTCGGTAAGCTGATGAATAAGAAAATGGGCTATGTGCACTTCTGGCTCACGTTCATCGGAGCGTATGGTGTATTCTTCCCCATGCACTTCCTCGGAATGGCAGGTGTACCACGTCGTTACTACTCGAATACAGAGTTCCCGATTTTCGACAATTTGGTCGACATCAACGTGATGGTTACCTGGTTTGCGATTCTGGCCGCGACCGCGCAAATTATCTTCTTACTGAACTTCTTTTACAGCATTTTCAAAGGCCAAAAGTCGCCACAAAATCCATGGAAGGCGAACACTTTGGAATGGACTACTCCAGTAGAACACATCCACGGAAACTGGCCTGGCGCTATCCCGGAAGTTCACCGCTGGGCTTACGATTACAGCAAGCCAGGTATGGCTGATGACTTTGTTCCTCAAACAGTGCCACTCACTCCGGAAGAGGAAAAAGAGGGTGCTCATTAATCACTAAGCATCTGAATGAAAACGTCCCGGCAAACAATTGTCGGGACGTTTTCATTTAGGGTATTCGCCTAACTTTGTAACGAATGAACCCAAGCCTGAATCCTGAATTTGAGCATCTTTCTCCCAAAGACAGAGAAATTGAAAAAGTGCTCAGGCCTTTGTCGTTCGACGATTTTACCGGCCAGCAGCAAGTACTGGAAAACCTGAAGATTTTCGTTGAAGCGGCCCGCATGCGTGAGGAGGCACTTGATCATGTGTTGCTTCATGGACCTCCCGGATTGGGAAAAACAACGCTGGCCAACATCATAGCCAATGAGCTTGGCGTTGGCATTAAAGTCACATCGGGCCCAGTACTTGACAAGCCTGGGGATTTGGCAGGCCTGCTGACCAATCTGGAGGCGAACGACGTTTTGTTCATTGATGAGATCCACCGCCTGAGCCCCGTTGTTGAGGAATATCTTTATTCGGCGATGGAAGACTATCGCATCGATATTCTCATTGAATCGGGTCCGAACGCGAGGGCCATCCAAATCAACCTGAATCCATTCACATTAATTGGGGCCACTACCCGATCGGGTTTACTTACCTCTCCCCTGCGGGCAAGATTTGGCATCAATTCGAGGCTTTCGTATTACGATGCCGGATTGCTTTCGAAAATTATCAAGCGTTCGGCTGGCTTGCTGAAAGTAGAAATTGAAGATGAAGCTGCCCGTGAAATTGCGGGAAGAAGTCGGGGTACACCACGTATTGCCAATGCTTTGCTCCGCCGTGTGCGCGATTTTGCCATGGTAAAAGGCGATGGACGAATCGTAAAACAGATAACTCAAATGGCGCTTGATGCGCTCAATGTCGATCGGTTTGGGCTGGATGAAATGGACAACCGTATTCTCACCACCATCATTCAAAAGTTCAAGGGCGGCCCGGTAGGTGTGAATACGATTGCCACGGCCTGTGGCGAGGACCCCGAAACGATTGAAGAAGTGTACGAACCCTACCTGATTCAAGAGGGCTTTATCATGCGAACGCCAAGAGGAAGAGAAGTTACCGATCTTGCTTACAAGCATTTGGGCCTTCCACGTCAAGGGCGCCAGGGAGGCTTATTTGCGGATGACCTTCATCTATGACCACTGCCGATCTGCTGAAAAGGGAAAGAAGCCAAATGGTAAAGCGACTGGCGAATACCCTTGGTTTTCAGTATTGTGGGGTTTCGGAAGCAACTCAATTAGATGACGAAGCACGCCAGCTGGAGCTTTGGCTGAATCGATCCATGCATGGAAAGATGAGCTATATGGAAAGGCATTTCGACAAGCGGATTGACCCCAGAAAGCTTGTTCCCGGAGCCAAAAGCGTAGTTTCGTTACTGTTCAATTACGCCTGCGAACCCATAAAGCAAACGGAAGACGTCCCGCAGATCTCGCGGTATGCCTATGGTGAGGACTATCATCATGTGATTAAAGCGAAATTATTTGAGTTGGTTGAGCGCATCAATGAGGAGGTAGGTGAAGTGCACGGAAGAGTGTTCGTAGATTCCGCGCCGGTGATGGATAAGGCCTGGGCAAAAAAATCCGGTTTGGGCTGGATTGGGAAGAACAGCAATCTAATCACCCGAAATTCCGGCTCCTGGTTCTTTATTGCCGAAATGATTATTGATTTAGAATTGGAAGCCGACGGAGCTATCAAGGATTATTGCGGCAGTTGTACGCGCTGCATCGAGGCTTGCCCGACTGAGGCCATTTCGCCTTATGTGGTTGATGGCAGTAAGTGTATATCGTATCTCACCATAGAATTGCGAGAGGCCATCCCCGAAGGGTTTAAAGGAAAACTGGAGAACTGGACCTTTGGCTGTGATATTTGTCAGGAGGTTTGCCCGTGGAATCGTTTTGCCAAACCTCACCATGAACCGGCATTTGCGCCACATCCCGCGTTAGCGGAGATGAACAAGCAAGATTGGAGAGAGCTAACGGAAGAAACCTTCGGACGATTGTTTGGTAAATCAGCGGTGCAACGTGCTGGTTATGAAGGCCTCATGCGAACGATTCGCTTCCTCGATGATGATGGGAACCAATCAGTCTGATTCCTGCCAACGTTTTGCAGCAATTTCAAAGCCGGCCAAATCCAAAACCCGATCGATTACGGTGGCAGCCAGAGCTTCAAAATCGGCCGGTTGAGCATAAAATGAAGGGCTTGCCGGACAAACAATTGCACCGGCTTCGGTCACCGAGAGCATGTTGCGGATGTGGATCAGAGAATAGGGCGTATCGCGGAGAACGAGAATGAGTTTACGGCGTTCCTTCAGCACTACATCGGCTGCTCGAGTAATCAAATCATCAGACTGACCTGAGGCAATCCGACCAAGAGTTCCCATAGAACAGGGAACAATAATCATCGTGTCGTATTTAGCTGAACCTGAAGCGAAAGGAGCAAAAAAATTGTTTCTCTCCCAGACCTTTCCGGGCAGAGAAGCATCGATTGGGAATCCCAGTTCATGTTGCCAAACGTCGGAGGCATTGGAAGAGAGCACGATGCCCAATTCGGCGATTTGATCGTTCAATAACCTCAGTTTGTCGAACAATACTTTAGCATAAATAGAACCTGAGGCTCCGGTTACAGCAACTACGACCTTCTTTTTCATTGAAAACGGTATACAAGCCGGGCCATAATACTGGAGCTGTATTGCCCCTGATTGAGTCGGAACTTAGCATCCTGATCGTGATTGCGAACCGGGAACATGCTATTGGCCGACCGAACATTCAGGCTCCACTTTTCGTGGAATTTCCAAATTATTCCGGCATTGAATGAAATGTCGAAACGGGCAAATTGTTCCCGTGGACCGTAAATCCCACTCATATCGCCGAATTCATCTTCCTCGGTGTGATTGATATACACGCCGGTACCTATTCCAGTTTCTAAATAGAACTTCTTGTAAACCCGCACCGAAAGCATTAATGGAACCTCAATGTACCTGAGATTCAAACGGTACAATGTTGGAATTGAATCTTCGGCTCTCAAAACGGAGCGGGCACCACGAGGGAGCCAGGCCATCTCCATAGTGAGCGCCCAACGCTCTTCGTTCCAGGTACGATTGACCCAAACGCCGGCTGTGAATGAAGGTTTATTGTACCCTGCGAGGTTATCGCCGGTGATTTGTGACGTGTTGAGCCCTGCCAGCCAACCTGCCTGAAAGCCCTGCCCTACTGCGCTGGACGCGAAAAAAAGCCCGGACATCAAAGCGAGCCGGGCAAAAAAATGTACACTGAGCATACTATAGTTTTTTCTCCTCAACCTGAACCACTTCTTTGGTTAGCGCTTTATACACTACAGCAACAACAGACACTTGATCTGCATTCCAATTTGAAGGAATTGTAATGGTTCCGGTAGTATTGATAAGCTGCCCGGTTGAATATGTCTGCCCAGGAGCTAAGGCATTGCCCCAAGCGCCATTCATGCTGCCGCGAAGTACATGGCGATGGTGGTAATTCTCGATAAAGCTATTGGGGTAATTGGGGTCGTTATAAATGACCTGAGGCCGCTGAATGCTGTCCTCTAACACATACAGCGCAATATTCAAAGAGTCTTCGACATTTTGAAGGAATTTTGTTTCTACAGATGCGTTGAGCACACGAGTATCAGAAACAAAATCGAGATCAATGGTCAGCCATGCATC
>CANHCM010000208.1 GCA_947459155.1 Bacteroidota bacterium
AGCTCACTGCTTCGCTTTTGTACAGTGCATTTTCGCGAAATAAATCGGCCGAAAGCTGCAGGTATTGGTCGTATTTGCCGGTGGTGAACTTTAGAATCGACTTATCGAGCGTCATGTGCCAGTCGCTAAACTGCTGCACGCTCTTTTTGCCTTCGTCCCAGGCAATTAAGCCGCGGAGATAATTGGCAAAATTAGGAAAGGCGGCCATCCGCTTTTTGAGCATGGCGGTGGCGGTGGTCGAAACCGATTGTTGCTGCCCTGCGGTGAAACGGGTCATCCACAAGGGTTCAAACTTTTCCATCAGCTCTTTGGTGGCCTTTTTATCGGCCGCCTCCATAAAGGAAGAGAGCTCTTTAATAAAGGCCTCTCCACTGGGCGAAAACGACTTTAAAGGCTGCGAAAACAAGGGTGATACGCCGGCCAACAGCCAGAAAAGCAGGGCAATACGAAACATAGAAATGGTAAGTTCAGGAGCATGCAAAATATTAATTGTGGCTCTCTGGCTTGCCTGAGTTGCGCTTGACTTTTGAACAGAATGTGTGCGTTGATTGGGGAAAACAAAGTTTGTGGTAGGTCAAAGCCGCTTTTCGAGGGCTTCGAGAATGTGCTGAACGGCAGGACAGATAAAGCTATTCTCGTAGGTAAGCCGCGTTAACTGGTGAAATTTCTTCCGGTCGGTATGCGGATAGGTGCTGCAGGCCTGAGGCCTCACCGCGTAGATAGAGCAGTAGTTGTCGCTCATTAAAAACGGACATGGAGCGGTTCGAAGCACATAATCGCCGTCGCTGTCGAGCATGAGATACTGCTCAATCAGCTGAGCCGGGCGTATTTTGAGGTGTTTGGAGATACGCTCAATGTCGCGGTCGCGAAAAATTGGACTGGTCGTCTTACAACAGTTGGCGCAGCTGAGGCAATCGATCTCATTAAAGGCTTCATCATGAAGATCTTGCATGAGATAATCGAGCTGTGGAGGCGGATTTTTGGCCAACCCATCGAGCAGTTTTTTCGACTGGCTTTTGCGCTCCATGCCTTTTCGGCGGATGGATTCAGGGGTATAATCCATTGTTGACAATTATTTGCCGCTTTATGGCGTGATTCCACTACTTTTGCCGCACAAAAATAGCGGTTTGAAGTCGTATCTACTCCTCGGTTTTTGGCTTTTCTCGGGCTTGTTATTTTCCGCTCACGCGGGGGATGACCTGAGCCGTGATACCTTGCAACCGGCGCCGCCCGACACCTTGCCATGGCTCATTTTGGTGTCGGATGAGTATTACCCCGACGACAGCACACTGGCCGAGGAAGAGCACGCCGACCATTTTGTGGATGACATCAACGGCATTGAATACTGTGAAGCGGTTTCTTACGATCAGTATTACGAAATCTGGGATACGCTCAACATCAATCCTTACCGGATTAACATGCGGCTGAAGTCCGACACAACGCTGTTACAACTTATTCACGATGAGCACTGCGATTACGCGCATCCGGTTTGCGGCATTGTAACTTCGGAGTTCGGCATGCGCGGCAACCGCTACCATTACGGCATCGACGTAGACTTAGAAACGGGCGACGCCGTACTCTCCTGCTTCGAAGGAACGGTGCGCATTGCACGCTACAGTCCGACGTATGGCTATTACGTAATTGTTCGTCATCTCAACGGACTGGAAACGCTGTATGCCCACCTTTCGAAGATTTTGGTGAGCTCGGGTGAGTATGTACAGGCGGGCGACTTGCTGGGTTTGGGCGGAAATACCGGTCGTTCGAGAGGCTCTCACCTGCATTTCGAGGTGCGCTTTTTGGGTCAACAGATTAATCCACGCGAGGTGATTGATTTCGATCAGTTTATGGCGGCGGCCAAGCAGTTTCCGGTTACGGCACAATCGTTTAACTACCTTAAGGCCTCCGATGCTCAAAAGGCCGCGCTGGCCAGCCGAAAGTATTACAAGGTGCGGCGCGGCGACACTTTGGGGAAGATTGCCAAGCGCCATGGAACCACTGTAAAGAAGCTTTGCAAAATCAATGGGATTTCGACCAAGGCCCGCTTGAAGCCTGGACGGAAAATCAGGGTAGCGTAAACTGATTTTGCCTACTTTTGGGCTATGACAAAAACCATCAAGCTATTTTTGTTTTTGGCTTTCGCCACCCTGAGCCTTGTTGGATGTAAAAAAGACGAGAAGGAAGACCCCCCTAAACCATCAGGCAATATTGAAGTTGAGGTGATCAATCAAGTGGATGGCGCTCCGGCGCAAAGTGGAGTAATGTACACGCATCCTTTGGGAACACAGTATTCCTTCAACCTGCTGA
Source organism: Bacteroidota bacterium (assembly GCA_947459155.1). GTDB lineage: Bacteria > Bacteroidota > Bacteroidia > M30B66 > M30B66 > CAMCXT01. The sequence continues at coordinate 2,305 of CANHCM010000208.1, forward strand.
AATACCTGCTTACCAACTGGGAATTGGTTAACGACAAAGGCGAAACCTACCGCCCGGGCAACTACGAACTGATCGACGCCTTGAATCCCGCCACCTGCAAGATGAACTTTGATTCCATCCCCGCAGGGAACTACACCAAAATTCGCTTCTTCCTGGGCATGGATTCTTTATCGAATTACACCCTGGCCAATTACGGCGATTTGGATGCCTCCAACGGCATGGTTTGGACCTGGAGTACAGGCTACATTTTCCTGAAGCTGGAAGGCGAGTTCATCAATATGGATGGCGAGGAAACCCCGTTGATTTATCACTTTGGCACCATGAGGGCGCAGGTTCGCTATGAGCTGCCGCTCAATAATCTGAAGATCGACGGCAACACCCGCAAGCTGAGAATGTATTTCAATCTCAACGAGATTTTCCGAAATCCCGACAGCATCAATCTCAACGAATACAGCAACCAACAATCTTTTGCTGCTAAAGACATCCCATGGCTGGCCAGCTTATCGGCCAATTTGCTCGATGCCTTTACCATTGAAATTGCCGAATAATGACTAAGTGGGGCTTGATTGGGTGCCTGGGGGCGGTAATTTTTCTGAACGCCTGCACCAAAGAAATCGAAAGTGTTAATACGGCTGAATTCGCCAGCGGAACACCATATCGGCTGGAAGTCCCTCCGGGCTTTCCAAAACCGGTAATACCAGCCAATAACCCAATGACGGTGGAAGGTGTGGCATTGGGTCGGCGGTTGTTTTACGACAATCTACTGTCGGCCAACAACACCATGTCCTGCGCCTCCTGTCATCTGCAAAACAACGCATTTACCGATCCACGGCGCTTTAGCGTTGGCATCGACTCTATTGCAGGACGGAGAAATGCCATGCCTTTGTTCAATCTGGCCTGGGATCGTCATTTCTTTTGGGACGGTGGCTCTACGAATTTAGAGTCGCAGGCCATCGACCCCATTGTAAATCCTATTGAACTGCACCAGCCGCTCACCGAGATGCTGGCCAAGCTCAACGCGCACCCGGAATATCCGGCATTGTTTCAGAAAGCCTTTGGCAGCAGTACCATTCAAACCGCTATGGTAGCAAAGGCAATAGCCCAGTTTGAGCGGAGCATTATTTCGGCCGACTCCAAATACGACCGTTACCTACGGGGTGAAGAAAGTCTTACAGAACAGGAGCAGCAAGGACTTCAGCTTTATCTGGATGTAGATAAAGGCGATTGTTTCCATTGCCACACCATGAATGGATTGTTTACCGATTATGAGTTCAGGAATACCGGGCTTGATTCGGTGTATGCCGATGATGGGCGGGCATCCATCACCTTAAACCCCGATGATGTAGGAAAATTTAAAACGCCGTCGTTACGAAACATTGCGCTCACCGCACCTTACATGCACGATGGTCGCTTCAATACTTTGATGGAATGTGTGGAGCACTACAACAGTGGTTTTAACAACCATCCGAATTTAGATCCGAACATTTCCACCAAAGAGCGGGGAAGAATGACCCAGGCGGAGATGGAAGCGATTGTGGCGTTTTTGAATACGCTTACCGACTATTCACTCATCCAAAACCCTAACTTTTCAGCACCATGATAAAATTCCTTTCCACCTTGATGCTTGGCTTGGTTCTGCTCGCGGCCTGCAACCAAAAGAGTGCAAATGCGGAGGCCTCATTTAAGGTTTGGGGCAATTGTAAAATGTGCAAGAAAACCATTGAGGCTTCGTTGAAGGACAAGGCCGGAATTGCAGAAGCGAGCTGGGACGTGAAATCGAAGCAGATGAAGGTGTCGTTCGATTCGACCCAGATTAAGCTTCAGGACATTCAACAGTACATTGCAGCTGCGGGTTACGACAACGATGGCGTTCGCGGCAACGATCAGGCGTATGCCGGTTTGCACGAGTGCTGCAAGTATGATCGGGCTCCGCTCAGTGCGACGCCTATGCCTTGATGGCCTCGATTTTTTCGAGCTCCGTTCTGTTATTCTTCAGCATTTGAAGAACCGCTTTACAGCGTATTTCCAGGATCGGAACCTATATCGAAACTGAAGCATTAGGTAGTGGTGATTGTCATTAACACCCCAAAAAACTAATGCAGGTTTGAGCCGATGAGCCGGATGAACTCGGCTCTTGTTTTTTCCTGGTTAAACTCGCCAGTGAAGGCTGAAGTGGTGGTAACGCTATTCTGCTTTTGAACGCCGCGCATCTGCATGCAGAGGTGTTGCGCTTCGATCACAACGGCCACACCTACCGGATTTAGCGTTTCCTGAATACAATCGCGTATTTGTGTGGTAAGTCTTTCCTGAACCTGCAAACGGCGGGCGAAGGCATCAACAAGTCGGGGAAGCTTACTCAGACCAACGATGTAACCATTGGGAATGTAGGCAATATGGGCTTTCCCGAAGAATGGTAGAAGATGATGCTCGCACATCGAATACACCTCAATATCCTTTACGATGACCATTTGGCTGTAGTCTTCGGCAAACATGGCCGAACGCAGAATGTCGGCAGGGTTGATATCGTAGCCTTGCGTGAGAAACTGCATGGCTTTGGCAGCCCGCTCAGGGGTTTTCAGTAAGCCTTCTCGTTGGGTATCTTCGCCTGTAAGTTTAATGATTTCGGCATAAGCAGAACTCAAGGCTTTGGTATTTTCCTCCGCGTAATGGTCGC